>JBEHXY010000005.1:0-29473 GCA_048498455.1 Planctomycetota bacterium
CGGGGATCGGCGGTGGGGACGAGGGTGTCGTTGATGGTGACGGTGCCGAGGGTGAGTTTTTGGGCGAGAGCGCGGGCGGATTTTTCGGGGCCGTAGATGGAGGCGGCGAGGGCGTAGGGGCAGGCGTTGGCGGCGGCGGCGAGGTCGTTGGTGTCGGTGGGCATGATGGAGAGGATGGGGAGGAAGAGATCGGTGGCGGCGACTGGCATGTCGGGGGTGACGTCGGTGAGAAGGATGGGGGTGAAGCGGGCGGTATCGGTGGGGAGTGGGAGGAGGGTTTTGGCGCCGGCGCGGATGGAGGCGGTGATGGGTTCGAGGGCGGCGATGAAGGCGGCGGGCGGGATGGCGGTGGGGGGAATGGATTGCAGCGTGCGCATGAGGGATTGTTCGAGGGATTCGACGAGGGGGCGGGCGACGAGGAGGCGGCGCGGGGCGATACAGGATTGGCCGGCGTTGAGGGTGGCAGAGTAGGTGAGGGCTTTGACGGCGCGGGGGATGTTGGCGCCGGGGAGGAGGAGGGCGGCATCGC
Source organism: Planctomycetota bacterium (assembly GCA_048498455.1). Taxonomy (GTDB): domain Bacteria; phylum Planctomycetota; class Phycisphaerae; order WQYP01; family WQYP01; genus CALCHA01. The sequence goes on from JBEHXY010000005.1 coordinate 530, forward strand.
AGCCGGAGAGTTCGAGGGTGGCGGGGGTGTTGTGTTTGGCGCAGGCGTCGCGGATGGCTTCGCCGGCTTTGGCGCCGCCGGTGAGGAAGACTTTGTCGACGCCGGAGGCGATGGTGGAGAGGCCAGCGTCGGGGGATTCGTTGAGGAGCGTGAGCAGGTGGTGGGGGAGGCCGGCTTCGTGGAGGAGATCGGCGAGGAGGCGGGCGATGGGCGAGCCGTCGCGGCCGGGTTTGAGGAGAACCGAGTTGCCGGCGGCGAGGGCCTGGAGGAGTTGGACGCCGGGGAGGAAGAGGGGGTAATTGGCGGGGGCGATGATGAGGAGGAGGCCGAGGGGATCGCGGTGGATTTCGGCGTAGACGCGGCCGAGCCAGAGGGGTTTTCCGCGGCGGCCCAGCTTGCGCGGGGCGAGGATGCGGCGGGCGTTTTGTTCGATGAATTTGCAGGCGGCGAGGAGGGGGATGACATCGGAGGTGAGGACCTGGGCGGGGGTGCGGTGGGGGGAGGCGACGGCTGTGACGAGGTCTGCGGAGCGGGCGGCGGCGAGGTGGCGGAAGCGGCGGAGGATGAGGAGGCGGTCGCGGATCGGGCGCATCGCCCAGGCGTGTTGTGCGTGGCGGGCGGCGGCGACCGTGTCGGCGATGCTGGGCGTGGTGCGTTGCGAAGAAGCGGTCAGCATGGGGCTCACGATTCCAGGGCGATGGGCTCGGCGGCGGGCTCGGTTTCCAGGGCGGCTTCGACATTGCGGCCGGGGCGGACGTGGAGGTCGTCGAGGAGGAGGCGGCTGGTGATTTTAGCCGATTCAAAGATGACGGGGAGTCCGGAGCCGGGGTGGGTGCCGCCGCCGACGAGGTACATGCCGTCGAATTCCTCGAAGCGGTTTTGGGGGCGGAGGTGGAGCATCTGGCGGAAGGAGTGGGCGAGGTTGAAGGTGGCGCCGAGGTGGATGGCGTGGCGGGTGTCCCAATCGGCGGGGGTGATCATCTTTTCGTAGACGATGCGGTCGTGCAGGTCGGGGATGTTGAGCTTCTGGAGTTGCCGCAGGGCGAGTTCGCGGTAGCGGGACTTTTCGGCAGCCCAGTCGATGTTGGCGTGCTGGTGGGAGACGGGGACGAGGACGTAGAGGGTGGACATGCCTTCGGGGGCGAGGCCGGGATCGGTGACGCAGGCGTTCTGGACGTAGAGGGAGGGGTTTTCGGAGAGGGTGTGGGCGTGCTCGATTTCGTGGAGGTTTTTCTGGTAATCGCGGGCGAGGAAAATGTTGTGGTGGTGGAGGTTGGGGATGGAGCCGCGGATGCCGAGGTAGAGCATGAAGGTGGAGCAGGAGAATTTCTTGGTGGCGAGGGTTTTGTCGTTCCAGCGGCGGCGGAGGTGGTCGGGGACGAGGCGGGTCATGGCGCGGGCGAAGTCGGCGTTGACGACGAGGGCGTCGGCGTAATGGCGGCCGGTGTTGGTGCGGACGCCGACAGCGCGTTTGCCGCGGAAGAGGATTTCCTCGACGGGCTCATCGAGCGCGATTTCGACTCCAGCCTCTTCGGCGGCTTTGGCCATCGCGGCGGTGATGGCGCCGCAGCCGCCGATCGGGTGGAAGACGCCGTACTCGTATTCAAGGAAGGAGAGGATGGAGAAGAGGCTGGGGCAGACGAAGGGGGACATGCCGAGGTATTTGGATTGGAAGCAGAAGGAGAGGCGGACGCGTTCGTCCTTAAAGTAGCGTCGGAGGTGGGTGTCGAGGGATTCCCAGGGTTTGAGGCGGGGGAGGAGTTTGAGCATGCGGAGGTTGAGGACGTCGCGCCAGCCGGAGAAGGGGCGCTGGAGGCAGGGCTCGAAGGCGGCCATTTTCGCGCGGTTGTCGGCGAGGAAGCGGCGCACGTTTTTGGAATCGGCGACGGAGAGCTTGGCGACTTCTGCTTCCATGCGGGCGACGTCTGGGGTGGCGAGGAGTTCGCCGCCGGCTTCGAAGGAGAGGCGGTATTGGGGATCAAGGCGGACCATGGGGACTTCGTCGCGGAGGGAGCGATCGCAGGCGGCGAAGATGTCTTCGAGGACCTTGGGATAGAGGAAGAAGGTGGGGCCGAGGTCGAAGGTAAAGCCGTGGGCCCTGAGGGAGGAAGTGCGTCCGCCCACGCGCGGGAGGCGTTCGATGATTTTGACCTGCATGCCGGCTTTGGCAAGGAGCATGGCGGCGGCGAGGCCGCCGGGACCGGCACCGATGATGAGGACACGCTTGGGCATTCGACCTCCGGGAAACGTTCGCCTCTCTATACGAGGCGGGGGCGCGGGGTCGATGAGGACGGGGCGCGAAGGTGGAGGGCGGGCGTGGCGGTCGGAGGATTTCGCGTTGGTGTAAGCGACGTTCTGGCGGAGGTTTGCGGCGGTTTCCCGGGCTGCGGATCAGCCGGCCGAAATCAGGCAATGCGCATGATGGCGTCGGGTGGACACTTCGAAGGAAGCGTTTCAGCCGCCGTGCTTGGCGGTGTAGGCATTGCCATCAATGAGGCCGGAGAGGTCGGCGGCGGTGGTTTTGACCTTGATCATCCAGCCCTTGCCGTAGGGATCCTGGTTGACGAGGGAGGGGTCGGCTTTGAGGGCTTCGTTGGTTTCAATGACTTCGCCGGAGACGGCGGAGTAGAGTTCGCTGGTGGCTTTGACGGACTCGATTTCACCGAAGCGTTTGCCGGCTTCGAGTTTTTTGCCGACGGTGGGGAGGTCGACGTAGGTGACGTCGGTGAGTTCGTCGACGGCGAAGCGGGTGATGCCGATGGTGACGATGTCGCCGTCTTGTTTGTGCCATTCGTGGGAGGGGGAGTATTTGCGATCGTTGGGAGCGGACATGGGGGCCTCGTTTGGGTGTCAGGTGTCGGGTGACGGGTGTCAGGGTTTTTTGGGGCGTTTGTAGAAGGGGAGGGGGGTGACGGTGGCGGGGGTGGGGGTGCCGCGGAGGTCGAGGTTGAGGGTGGTGCCGGGGGTGGTGAGGTGGGATTGGACATAGGCCATTGCGATGGGGCGTTTGAGGGTGGGGGACATGGCGCCGGAGGTGACGGTGCCGACGATTTTGTCGTTGTGGAGGAGGGACATGCCCTGTCGTGCGGAGCGGGGGCCGTCGATGAAGAGGCCGACGAGCTGGTAATCGAGTCCGCGGGTTTGGAGTTTGCGGAGGGCTTCGGCGCCGATGAAATCTTTGTTGAGGTCGACGGCCCAGGAGAGACCGGCGGAGAGGGGGTCGGATTGTTCGGTGAGCTCGTGGCCGTAGAGGGGCATGCCGGCTTCGAGGCGGAGGGTGTCGCGGGCTCCGAGGCCGGCGGGCTTGAGGGTGGAATGTTCGTCGTCGGATTTGAGGAGGTAGTTCATGGCGAGGCCGGCGGCGGTGGTTCCGCAGACGATCTCGGCGCCATCTTCGCCGGTGTATCCGGAGCGGAAGACGGTGAACTGGATCATGAGCATGTAGCGTTGGACGGAGAAGTGGTAGCGGCGGAGATCGGAGACGGGATCGGGGAGGACTTCATCGAGGAGCGGGACGGCCTTGGGTCCCTGGATGGCGACCATGCCGGTTTTGAGGGTTTCGTCGTCGATGGAAAAGGCGTGAGCGCCTTTTTGCTTTTCGAACCAGGCGAGGAGCTTTTCGCGGTTGCTGGCGTTGCAGACCATGTACCAGTGATTTTCGAAGCGCGAGACGATGACGTCGTCGAGGACGTTGCCCTGCTCGTTGCAGACCAGGGAGTACATGGACTGGCCTTCAATGCCCTTGGAGACGTTGCGGGTGCAGAGGCGCTGGAGGAAGTCTTCGGCACCTTTGCCGGTGAATTTGAGGCGGCCCATGTGGGAGACGTCGAAGATGGAAGCGGCGTTGCGGGTGTGGTTGTGTTCTTCGATGATGCCTTTGTAGAGGAGGGGCATTTCCCAGCCGGCGAAGTCGACCATCCTGGCGCCGGCCTTGACGTGGAAATCGAAGAAGGGGGTGCGTTTGAGGTCGGGCACAACAAGACTCCAGCTTCGCGCTTGCGATGGGGGGACTATACTCCCGTTGTCCCCGGCCTTCCAACGGAAGGACTGTGGTTGTTTGATGAAATGGTGGTGCAGCGATGGGCGTGTTGTCAGGGAAGGTGGCGGTGGTGACGGGGGCGTCGTCGGGTATCGGGGAGGCGACGGCGAAGGAGCTGGCAGGGATGGGGGCGGCGGTGGTGGTCAGCGCGCGGCGGGAGGGGCGGCTGGAGGAGGTGGTGGGGGAGATTGCAAAAAAGGGCGGGAAGGCGGTGGCGGTGGGGGGGGACGCGGCGCGGGCGGAGGACAACGGGCGGTTGATGGAGGAGGCGGGCCGGTTTTCTGACGGGGTGGGGAATGGCGGGCGGATCGACATTGTGGTGGTGAATGCCGGGCGCGGGCTGGCGGGGGGGGTGATGTCTTCGGACCAGGAGGAGTGGCGGGCGCTGTATGAGGTGAACGTGCTGGGGGCGGCGGATTTGATGCGGCGGGCCGGGGAGTTGATGGTGAAGCAGAAGGCGGGGGACATCGTGGTGCTGGGGTCGGTGTCGGGGCATCACATTTCGCCTTTTTCGGGGTTTTATGGATCGACGAAGTGGGCGGTGGCGTCGATGGCGGAGGCGATGCGACGGGAGGTTTGTTCACACGGGGTGCGGGTGACGGTGGTGAAGCCGGCGGTCGTGATTTCGGAATTTCAGGAGAACGCGGGGTACACGAAGGATAATTTTTACAAGACGATCGAGAAGTTCGGGAAGGTGCTGGAGCCGGGGGATGTGGCGCGGGTGATCGGGTTTATCGTGAGCCAGCCGGGGCATGTGCATGTGAATGAGGTGGTGGTGCGGCCGACGGGGCAGGACTATCCCTAGGGGAAATGCGAAACGCGAAACATGAAACGCGAAACGGCGGGGAGGGCCCTCAGGCGGCGGTTAGTGTTCGAACATTTTCATCTGGTGGCGTTCGCAGCCGAACTTGCTGAGTTGGTGGTCGACGGGGATGGGGTAGTTGCCGGACCAGCAGGCGGTGCAGTAGTTGTCGGCGGGTTTGCCCATGCATTTGAGCATGCCGTCGAGGGAGAGGTAGGCGAGGGAGTCGACTTCGATGAAGTCGCGGATCTGGTCGACGGTGCGGCCGTTGGCGATGAGTTCGGTGGGGGTGGGGAAGTCGATGCCGAAGAAGCAGGGGTGGCGGATGGGGGGGCAGGAGACGCGCATGTGGATTTCCTTGGCGCCGGCACGGCGGAGGGCGAGCATCTTGCCGCGGGTGGTGGTGCCACGGACGATGGAGTCTTCGACGACGACGATGCGTTTGCCCTTGACCATTTCGGGGATGACGATGAGTTTCATCTGGACGGCGAGGTCGCGCATGTGCTGCGAGGGCTGGATGAAGGAGCGGCCGACGTAGCGGTTGGGGACGATGCCTTCCTCGAAGGGGATGCCGGACTGCTTGGCGAAGCCGAGGGCGGCGGAGCGGCCGGAGTCGGGGATGGGAATGACGATGTCGGCGTCGACGGGGGATTCGATAGCGAGCTGGCGGCCCATGCGCTGGCGGACTTCCATGACGACGTCGCCGAAGAGGTTGGAGGAAGGGCTGGCGAAGTAGACGTGCTCGAAGGCGCAGTGGGAGGGGCGCGGGGGGACTGCCTCGGTGAAGAAGCGGCTGGTGAGCTGGGTGCCGGTGGCGTCGACGGTGACGATTTCGCCGGGCTCGACTTCGCGGACGTAAGTGGCCTGGATGCTGGTGAGGGCGCAGGTTTCGGAGGCGAAGCAGTAGAAGCCGTCGCGGGTCTGGCCGATCACGAGGGGGCGGAAGCCCCAGGGGTCGCGGCAGGCTTCCATGCGGTTGGGGAAGAGGAAGAGGAAGGAGAAGGCGCCCTGGAGGTGGCGGAGGACGTGGGCGAGGGGGTCGGATTTTTCCTGGTGGGTGGGCTTGGCGAGCATGTGGAGGACGACCTCGGTGTCGGAGGTCGAGTAGAAGATGTGGCCGAAGCGCTGGTATTCGTTTTTGATTTTGGCGGCGTTGACGAGGTTGCCGTTGTGGGCGACGGCGACCTGGCCGCCGATGTATTCCTCGAGAATGGGCTGGGCGTTGCATTTGCGGTTGGAGCCGGCGGTGGAGTAGCGGACGTGTCCGATGGCGAGGGAGCCGGCGAGTTCCTTGAGGACGTCCTTTCGGAAGACGTCGGCGACGAGGCCCAGGCCGGTGTGGGCGTTGATGACGTTGCCGTCCGAGGCGGCGATGCCGGCGGATTCCTGACCGCGGTGCTGGAGGGCGTAGAGGCCGTAGTAGCAGCGTTCGACGGCGTCGTGAGGTCCGGCGATGCCGAAGATGCCGCACTTTTCCTTTTTTTCGCCGGTGAGGTCGGAGAGGACCTCGATGGGCATGTCGAGGAAGGAGGCGGGTGCGCCGGCGGCAGGGGGGGTGAGCTGGGGGAGGGGAAAAGATCGGGCAATAGAATCACCGTGACCATCTGAAGGCGACATTTGCTACTCCCGAAGGCCCGCCCGGAGGCGAGCCGCTGCGATTTCTGGAAAGTCGATGCGACGGGGTTAGTTTAGGGGAGCTCGGGGAGATTTTCCAGAAGGGCGGGGGGGAGGGAGCCGTGAACGCGCGAAGATTGCGCGATGGCGCAGGGAGGCGCGGCGAAGTGCCATCAAGGTGGGCGTGATTTCTGGCCGATAACACCCGGACAGGGAGGCGCACAATGGCTGGTCAAACGACGCGGACAACCTCGGGCAAGGTGTACGACCCGGTGTTTCTTTTCATGCTGGTGGCGGTATTTCTGGCGGTGGCAAGCAGCTTTGCGCTGCGGGCGGTGGTTTCGGGGGTGGGCCCCCAGGCAGCCCATGCGGCGAGTCCGACTGACGATGCGCCGCGGGACTCGGGCGATCCGGCCACGCTGGTGGAATACGCCGAGCAGCCGTGAATGGGGTGGGGTGATCGGGAGGGGCGGGGGTCAGGCCTCGGCGGGAGGATGGCCGTTGACGCCATCGGGGAGGTCTGGGGTGAGGCGGCGGACGCGTGAAGCGAGCAAACCCTTAGGACCCTGGGTGGTTTCGTACTCGACCTGCTCGCCATCGCGCAGGCGACGGAAGCCATCGCCTTCGATGACGGAGAAGTGAATAAAGACGTCAGCGCCACTGGGATCGACGACGAACCCAAAGCCTTTTTTGCAGTCGAACCATTTCACTGTGCCAACCGGCATACAGACACCTCGGCGAGGACCAAACGCGCGGGTCCCGGGCGACCGGGATCCGCTTGTCGGACCGCCACACATGTCTGGCGTACACACAGAACGGTGGTCCGTGATAGGACGTTGCGAGGGAGCAGAGCGTGTGCAACCGAAACGAACGGAGCACGAACGCAGGGGGGGCCCACTCTCCTTCTCGCACCAGGGGCGCGCATCGCGCGTCCCGCTCCTTCTTCCAAAAAAAATCCGCCACAAAAGCGGGTCTTTTGTGGCGGGGTATCTTATCCACGAATGATTGAAACGGTCAACCCTGCTCGCCAGCGGGAGCAGGCTGCATGGGTTGAGCCATCTGCGGAGCCGGTGCGGGAGCGCCGGGCTGACCAGCGGGTTGGCCGGCGGGCTGTCCAGCAGGGCGGGGCGCCTGGGGATTTTCGTCCCGCATGGCCTGCTTGCGGGAGAGCTTGATGCGGCCCTGATCGTCGATGGCGATGACCTTCACGCGGACGGTTTGACCCACCTTCACCTCTTCCGTGACGCTCTTGAGGTAGCGATCGGAGAGCTCGGAGATATGGCAGAGGCCGTCCTGTCCGGGGATGACTTCGATGAAGGCGCCAAAGTCTTTAATGCTGGTGACCTTGCCGGTGTAGATCTTGCCGATCTTCACTTCTTCGGAGAGGCGTTCGATTTCCTCGCGAGCCTTCTCGGCGGCTTCCATGCCCATGGCGGCGATGAAGACCGTGCCGTCGTCCTCGATGTCGATCTTGGCGCCGGTGCGTTCGACGATGGCTTTGATGGTTTTGCCGCCGGGTCCGATGATCTTGCCGATCTTCTCGGGGTTGATGCGCATCGTGAGGAGGCGCGGGGCGTAGGCGGAGATCTGCGGGCGGTGGGTGTTGATGGTCTTGAGCATTTCGCCAAGGATGAAGAAGCGGGCTTCTTTGGCGCGGGCGAAGGTGCGTTCGATGATGTCGAAATTGAGGCCGTGGATCTTGAGGTCGAGCTGGATGCCGGTGATGCCCTCGGTGGTGCCGGAGACCTTGAAGTCCATATCGCCGTAGTGGTCTTCCTCGCCGATGATGTCGGTGAGGAGTTCCTCGCGGTCGCCTTCACGGACGAGGCCGATGGAGATGCCGGCGACGGGGCGGAGGATGGGGACGCCCGCGTCGAGGAGGGCGAGGGTGCCGGAGCAGACGGAGGCCATGGAGGAGCTGCCGTTGGATTCCATCACGTCGCAGACGAGGCGGACGACGTAGGGGAAAACGTCCGGGGTCGGGAGGACCGCTTCGAGGGAGCGTTCAGCGAGCGCGCCGTGGCCGATTTCGCGGCGGCCGGGGCCCATGATGCGTTTCACTTCGCCGGTGGAGAAGGGGGGGAAGTTGTAGTGGAGCATGAACTTCTTGGCGTATTCCTCGCCGAGGCCGTCGACGATCTGTTCGTCTTCGCCGGTGCCGAGGGTGCAGGTGGTGAGGACCTGGGTTTCGCCGCGCTGGAAGAGGCCCGAGCCGTGGGTGCGGGGGAGGAGGCCGACGTCGGAGTAGATGGGGCGGATGGTCTTGGTGTCGCGGCCGTCGGGACGCTTGCCGGTGAGGATCATGTCACGGATGAGTTTTTCTTCGATCACCGAGACGGCGAGGGCGACGTGGAAGGGATCGTTGAGGGGCTTCTGGGTGGCGGGATCCATGGCGAGGAACTCGGCCTTGATCTTGTCCTTGACGGCGCGGACGGCATCGCCGCGTTCCTGCTTTTTCACGGTTTGCTTGGCGGCGAGGATTTCCTGGCCGTACTTGGAGCTGATGCGGTTGACGAGGTCATCGGAGGGCTTGTTGAGCTTGCCGAACTTTTCCTTGCCGACCTTCTGCTGGAGTTCCTTGATCATGCCGACGAGTTCGCGGATGACGCCCTGGCCGGTTTTGATGGCTTCGAGGACGACTTCTTCGGGGAGCTCACGGGCGCCGACTTCGATCATGTTGACGGTGTCTTCGGTGCCGGAGAGGAGCAGGTCGATGTCGGACATGTCGAGATCGGAGACCTGGGGCATGACCTTGAACTGGCCATCGATGCGGGCGACGCGGACGGCGCCGATGGGTCCCTCGAAGGGAACGGAGGAGATGGCGAGGGCGGCGGAGGCGCCGATCATGGAGAGGACGTCGGGATCATTCTGGCCGTCGGCGGAGAGCACGAGGACCTGGATGAGGACTTCGTCAAAGTAGCCGAAGGGGAAGAGGGGGCGGATGGGCCGGTCGATCATGCGGGCGGTGAGGATTTCCTTGTTGGTGGGGCGACCTTCGCGTTTGATGAAGCCACCGGGGAACTTGCCCGCGGCAGAGGGCTTTTCACGGTAGTCGACGGTGAGGGGGAAGAAATCGGTTCCGGGGCGGGGATCGGAGGAGACGACGGTGGCGAGGATGATGGTTTCGCCGTAGGTGACGGTGACGGCGCCGTCGGCCTGCTTGGCGAGGAGGCCGGTTTCGAGTTTGAGTTCCTTATCGCCGATTTTGCGGGTGATGGTGACGACTGCCATAGGGGACCTTGCCTTTCAGATATCTCTATTTTTCCTGCCGATACGATATTTCGACCAGCCGATGACGAAGACTATGTATGTGCGAAGAAGCAAGAAGGGCGGTGCCGCGGTCTTCTTGCTTCCTGGTGTTATTGGGATGTGGGGTTTACTTGCGCAGACCGAGCTTGCCGATGATTTTCTGATAGCGTTCGCGGTCGGTGTGGGTGAGGTACTTCAGGAGGCTGTTGCGCTTGCCGACCATTTTCAGGAGGCCGCGGCGGCTGGAGAAGTCCTTCTTGTGGGTTTTGAGGTGGTCGGTGAGCTCGTTGATGCGCTCGGTGAGGATGGCGATCTGGACTTCGGGAGAACCGGTGTCGGTCTCGTGGGTGCGGTTGGATTCAATGACGACTTTTTTCTTTTCGACGGCGATCATGGAGGGAGTTCCTCAGGATTGGTACAGGCTTCCGCCAGCCGCAACAAGCAGCCAGCGCGGGCCTAGTGGCAATTTGAATCGGGAATTGTACGGTGCGGCAGGGGGTGCGGGCAAGCGAATGGGCCTGCCAATACACAATTGCGCCGGAATGGAGGGGGTGTGACGAATCAGATCGAGGAATCAAGTCTTGGGCTTGTAGGTGCGCTCGATCCAGCCGGTGTCGACCTTGGAGGAGCGGAACTGCTGGTTGGCCATGATCTGCTGGTGCAGGGGGATGGTGGTTTTGATGGGGCCGATGCGGAATTCCTCGAGGGCGCGGCGCATGCTGGTGATGGCTTCGTCGCGCGTGGGGGCGTGGATGAGCAGCTTGGCGATCATGGAATCGTAGTTGGGCGGGACGCGATAGCCCTGGAAGGCGTGGGTTTCGAGGCGGACGCGCGGGCCGCCGGGGGCGATGAATTCGTCGAGGTTGCCGGGAGAGGGGGCGAAGTTGCGTTCGGGGTCCTCGGCGTTGATGCGGCATTCGATGGCACAGCCGGTCTGCTTGATGTCTTCCTGCTTCATGGTGAGCTTTTCGCCGGCGGCGATGCGGAGCTGCCACTTGATAAGGTCGATGCCGGTGACGAGTTCGGTGACCGGGTGTTCCACCTGGATGCGGGTGTTCACTTCGAGGAAATAGAACTTGCGGTCCTTGTCCATGATGAATTCGCAGGTGCAGGCGGAGTAGTAGCCGGCTTCCCTGGCGAGGCGGACGGCGGCGTTGCAGAGGTCCTCGCGCGTCTGCTGGTCGATCACGGGGCAGGGGGATTCCTCGACGAGCTTCTGGTGGCGTCGCTGCAGGGTGCAGTCGCGCTCCCAGAGGTGGACGACGTTGCCATGCTTATCGCCGAGAATCTGCACCTCGACGTGGCGGGGCTCTTCGTGATACTTCTCAATAAAGACGGTGCCATCCTTGAAGGCGGCCTCGGCTTCGGACTGGGCGGCCTTGATGCTGGAGCGGAGGGTGATGTCGTTGTGGGCGACGCGCATGCCGCGTCCACCGCCGCCGGCCGAGGCTTTGATGATGACCGGATAGCCGATCTTGCGGGCGACCTCGACGGCCTCCTCCTCCTCGGTGATGGCGCCCTTGGAGCCGGGGGTGAGGGGGACGTTGCATTTCTTGGCGAGTTCTTTACTGGCGAGCTTGGAGCCGAGCATTTGCATGGATTCGACGCTGGGGCCGATGAATTCGATTTTGCAGGAGCGGCAGACTTCGGCGAAGTGGGCGTTTTCGGAGAGGAAGCCGAAACCGGGGTGAATCGCCTGGACGTCGGCGACTTCGGCGGCGGAAATGATGCGCGGGATGTTCAGGTAGGACTCCGCGGCCGGGCCGGGACCGATGCAGATGGTCTGGTCGGCGAGCTTGAGATAGCCGGCGCTTTTGTCGGCTTCGGAATAAACGACGACCGTCTCGACGCCGAGTTCTTTGCAGGCGCGAATGATACGCAGGGCGATTTCCCCACGGTTGGCAATGAGAATCCGCTGGAACATGAAATCCTCGATACTTGCGTTTGGGCCGCGGCTGCAGCGCTTCCGCCCCTTGAAATCACGGCCGACGGCGCGACGATGCGTCCGGCGTGCCGGCGATTCCGGCAGCGGTCAGTCGCGGTCTTACTCCGGCTTGACCATGAACAACGGCTGGCCATATTCCACCGCCTGGCCGTTGGCGACGAGCAGTTTCACGATCGTGCCGCGGACTTCGGAGTGGATCTCGTTGAATACTTTCATGGCCTCGATGATGCAGACGACGCTCTTCTCGTCGACGTTGCTGCCGATCGAGACGTAGGCGTCGGATTCGGGGTTGGGCGCGGTGTAAAACGTGCCGACCATGGGCGACTTGATGGGCACCAGGTTGGCGTCTTCCTTGGGCGCGGCGGGCGTTGACGCGGAGCCGGAGGGTGCATGTTGCGCTGCCGGGGCGTGGGTCATGGGCATGTGGGAGACCTGCCCGCCGGCGGGGAGGGAGGATCCGGACACGGTTCCGCGGCGGAGCACGATGCGCGACTTGTCTTCGACAAGCTCGATTTCCGTCAGGCCATTCTCCGCCATCAGCCGCACGAGTTCTTCCACGCGCCGGGTGTCGGTGAAGGCTGCCCCTCCCGCCGGTGTCGATGACTTTTTCGCCATAATGGGATTTCTCCGGAACAAACAGGTCCGTTGAACTTGTCAAAACTACAGGGCTGCCGAGGCCAGGTCCTTGGGCAACCCGCTCAAGACGCGGTGTCCAGTCTCGGTGACGAGCACGTCGTCCTCGATCCGCACGCCGCCGGTGCCGGGCAAATAGATGCCGGGCTCGACGGTCACGATCATGCCCGGGGCAAGCGTGGTCGTCGATAGTTTGGAAAGGCTGATGGCCTCGTGGATGTCGCGGCCGATGCCATGGCCGGTGCCGTGGCCGAATTCTTTGCCGTAACCCGCCTTCTCGATGACGTCGCGCGCCGCACGATCCACTTTTTTACCGTGGACGCCGGGCTTGATGGAGGCGATCCCGGCCAGTTGCGCTTCGAGGACGATCTTGTAAATCTCGCGCATTTTCGGGGAGGCGGTGCCGAAGAAGAGGACGCGCGTCAGGTCGGAGCAATAGCCGCGGTAGCGTGCCCCCCAGTCGACGAGCAGCGGTGCGTTGGGCTCGAGCTTGACCTCGCCGGGACGGTAGTGCGGCAGCGAACCGTTGGGGCCGGCCGCGACGATGGAATCGAAGGAGGAATTGAGGGCGCCGCGCTTGCGCATCTCGTAACCGAGGCGTCCGGCGATGTCGTTTTCGGTCATTCCGGCTTTGATTTGTCCGCGCAGCGCCTCAAAGGCGCCTTCGGCGATGCGAATGGCTTCTTCGGTGATGGCGATCTCGTGATCGTCCTTGATGTGGCGGAGGGTGATGATCGCATCGGCCACCGGCGCCAGTTTCACGCGGACGTGGTTTTTCTTCAGGAATTCCTGGAGGGTGGCCTGGCCGCGCAAGGTGAGCGATTCGGGCTGGACGGCGATGCGTGGCAGTTTCAGGCGCTTGAGTTGCCGGGCGGTTTCCTCCCAGATGGATTTTTTCCGCATCACGACGGTGGCCCAGGGGGCCTCGCGCGTGATCTGCTCTTCGTAACGGGAATCGGAAATCAGGAGGACCCGTTCGGGCGTGATGATGGCATGGGAGTCGTCGCCCTCGAACCCGGTGAGCCAGGAGACGTCGGCGAAACTGGTGACGAGCAGGGCCGGCGTTTTGGCCTGCTGCAGCGCCGCCCGCACCTTTTCCACGCGCCGCGCGATGAAATCGCTGGGCGCTGCTCCCGCCATTTGCCCCTTTTTGCCCGTCTCTCGTTGGACAGCTGCTCTGGCCATGATGCTCCTGCGAATCCGATGAGAGGGGGAGTATACGCCAAGCGCCGGGCCGTCGATAGTCGCGGCGGCGGCGCACTGTCGCGGCCCCGGTCGGCTCCCCCGGGGCGTCCCGCGCGGCTACAATGCTTCCCTTTTCCGGAGCCTCCGCATGCCGCAACAAGGCGCCCGATTGTGGCTGGTCCGCCACGGCGAAACCGATTGGAACGCGCAGGGGCGCGTGCAGGGCCACACGCCCACGTCGCTGAACGAGCGTGGGCGCGAGCAGGCGCGGCAGTTGGGCCGCGCGATCGCCCACAAAGCCTTCTCGGCGATTTACAGCAGCGACCTTCCCCGCGCCGCGGAAACGGCGGCGATCATCGCCCAGGGCCGCGGGTTGCCGATCCAGCACAGCGTGGCGCTGCGTGAACGCTCGTTTGGTCAATATGAAGGACAGTCGTCGGCACAGATCCGCGATGCCCGCACCGCGCTGGGGCTGAGGCAGACCGGCGACCTTGCCGACTGGACGGGGATGCCGGGCATCGAAACCGAGGCAGAGCTTTGGGCGCGCATCGATCCCTTCCTCCGGGAAATTTCCGCGGCGCACCCCAGCCAGGATGTGCTGGTCGCCACCCACGGCGGGGTCCTGGCGCGGGCGATCTATCACACGCTGGCGATTCCGGAAGGGACCCCGCGCCGCTTCGCGCTTTCCAACGGGATCATCGCGGTGCTGCAGTGGCGGACGGATTACTTCTACCTGCTGAGCCTGATCGATCCGGCGCTGCTTTCCGGGCAGCCGACGGTGGACACGGCGACGGTTGCGGAACTGAAACCTTCCGCGTGACTTCGCGGCCAGCCGGGCTACAATCTTTCAATGGATTTTGAAAGTTTTGAACACAGACGGTTTTGCTTATGACCATGGTTCCGCCAGTTTCGTCTGCCGCCGCCCACCAGGTGGGGTGCGTGTCTTTTTTGAACTCCAAGCCGCTGATCGATCCGCTGCTGGAAAACCCTTCCGTGCAGGTTCACTTCGCGGTGCCATCGAAGCTTCTTGACCTTGTGAGCGCGGGGAGGGTGAGCACCGCGCTGATGTCGGTCGTCGATTTTCAGCAGTCGCCGCAGGAACTGCTGCTGGTGCCGGCGGGGATGATCGGCTGCGACGGCCCGACGCTGACGGTGCGGGTTTTTTCCCGCGTGCCGCCCCGGGACATCCGCACCGTTCACGGGGACACCGACAGCCACACCAGCGTGATTCTCGCGCAGCTGATTTTGCGGGAACGCTATAGGGTCGCGGCCCCGCTCGTGCCGTTTCCCAACGCCGCGGCCGCCGCTGAACAACCGGAAACGATGCTGCTCATCGGCGACAAGGTGGTCAACGCCGCGCCCGATCCGGCGGTTTATCGACACCAGCTGGATTTGGGTGAGGAATGGAAACAGCTCACGGGGCTGCCGTTCGTGTTTGCCATGTGGATGATGCGGCGGGACATGCTGGATCGGCCGTTGGCGGGGCTCCTTGCGGACGCCCGCCGGCGAGGCGCGGAGATGACTGACGCACTGGTGGCCAGGCATGCCGGCGAGAAGCGCTGGCCGCCGGATCTCGCCCGCCGGTATTTCACGGAATACCTGCGTTATGAGGTGACGGAGCGCGCCCGGCGGGGGCTGGCCGCCTTCTTCGAGGCTGCCGCCCGCCACCACCTCCTGCCGGCGCGGCGTCCCATCGTTTACCTGGAACCGCACGCATGAGCGCGGCCGTGCTGCTCACGCCGCCGGCCATGGGGGCGATCGCGGTGATCCGGATCGCCGGCTCCGATGCCCGGACCATTCTTGTGCGCCTGGCCAGTTCCCCGCGCGTGGCGGCACTTCGCGCCGGGCAGACCGCGCGGACGAACCTGGTGCGCGAGAGCGACATCCTGGATGACGCCCTGGTCGTCTGCGTCGCTGAGGGACTCTTCGATATTCATCTGCATGGCGGCATTGCCGTGGTCGAGGCGACGGTGGGCGCTCTGGAAGCTGCGGGGGCATCCCTCCTCACCGCCAGCGAAGCGCGTGATCAGGGGTTCTTCGGCACGGGCATCGCGGCGGACGTCGCCCTCGCCCTGCCCCAGGCGACAACGCTGACCGGCGCCCGGCTGCTTGCCAGCCAGACCGACAACGGCCTTTTCGCCTGGGCGGGGGACTGGCAGACGCGCCTGGCGGCGCACCCGGAAGCACTCTGGCAACTCCACAGCGCCGCCCAGTGGCTGCTGTCGCGCTCCGGTGATCTCGCGCGGTTTCTCACCTCCGCCCGGATCGCGCTCGTCGGACCGCCCAATGCCGGCAAGAGCACGCTCGCCAACGCACTTCTCGGTCGACCCATCGCCATCACCTCCGACATCCCCGGCACGACCCGCGACTGGATCGATGCGTCCACGACCTTCTTGCACAACGACGTCCATTTGCCGGTGACCCTGGTCGACACGGCGGGTATCCGCGAAACGGCCGACCAACTGGAGCGTGCATCGATCGCCCGCACGCGCGGCCAGGCGACGATCGCCGACCTGGTTGTCCTGGTCGTCGATGCCACCGACGGGCCGCTGCTCGCCGCCAGCCTGGGTGCGGCCACGCCCTTCCCGCCGGGCTCTTACGACCTGGTGGCGCTCAACAAATGCGATCTGCTGGAACAGGTTCCCCGCCTTGATGTCGCCGTGCCGGTGATTCCGCTGTCAGCGAAGTCCCACACCCGCCTCGACGCCCTGATGTCGGCGGCGATCGGGCAACTCGGCCTGGCGACGCTCTCGCTGCAGGAGCCATTCGCCTTTGCCCTGCGCCAGGTGGCGCTCGTGCAACGTCTCACCTTGGCGGGCACCAGCGCCGAGGCGCTTGGCCTGCTGCACACCCTCCTCACCGCATAACGGTATTATCCCCGCATGCCCGAGCCCTCCCTCGCCCTCATCGTCGTGACGCACAACAGCCAGCGCTGGCTGCCCGCCTTTTTTTCCAGCTGGCAGGCGACCATTGCCGCATTGCCGCGACCCATGGCCACCCGGCTACTGATCGCCGATGCGGGTTCGCGGCCGGAGGAAGTCGCCGCGCTTCCCGCCCTTGCGCCTGGCGCCGCACTCCTGAAGCTTTCCAACATCGGTTATGGCGCCGCCGCCAACCGCGCCGCGGCCCTTGCCAACACCACCCACCTGCTCATTTGCAACCCCGACGTCACGTTCCCAGCGGATTTCGCCCCACGCCTGCTTGCGCCCCTGATCGCGGGCGCTTCTCCGCGGGCCACCGCAGCCTGCGTGGCCCCGCGCCTCCTCAACAGCGACGGTTCCGTGCAGCCTTCCATCGGCGCGTTTCCCACCTTCACGGGCATTCTCCGCGACCAGTTCCGTCCGCGCGAGCAGCGCAAGTACCTTCACCCGCAGCCGGCGAGCGCCCAAAAAATCGACTGGGCGATGGCCGCATGCCTGCTGATCCGCAAGGACGCTTACGATGCGGTAGGGGGGTTCGACGAGCGGTTCTTCCTGTATGTGGAGGAGGTGGACCTCCTGCGCCGCATGCACGATGCCGGCCACGAGACCTGGTTCCTGCCGGAGGTGACGGTCACGCATCACCAGCCCAACGCCAACCGGGCGCCGCGTCCGGAAGTCCAGCGGTACGCCGCCCGCGGGGTGCTGCGCTATTTCGCCCGGCACGGGTCCCTGCTGCAGCGTGCGGGGTATCGCCTGCTCGCCCTGGCCAGCCGCCGCCTCCCGGCCGGCGAGGCGCTCGCTTCTCGCACCGCCATCCTGAACAGGTCCACCGGTCCCTGACCGGCCCCTGACCCCTCCGCGGAGTCGCCGCCGGAGGCTCTCGCGGCTACGATTCTTGCATGACCGATCTCACACCCACCAACCTGCATCTCAAAAAGACCGAAGCGCTCGACATTACCTGGTCGGACAACACGACCGTTTCGCTGCCGCTGCGTTTCCTTCGCAAATTCTGCCCCTGCGCCGGCTGCCAGGGCGAGCGCGACATCCTGGGGCGCACGCTGATGCCGATCGTCAAAACCTCTTATGACGGGCCGATCACCGCCACGTCCGCGGAGCTCGTGGGCAATTACGCGCTGCGGATCCACTGGTCCGACAACCATTCGGCGGGGCTCTACACGTTCGCCTACCTTCGCGAACTGGGAACGCGGCTGGCCAACAACGAGGAACCGCCGATCACCAAGCCCGCCGCTCCGCGCTGATCCGCTTTCCCCTCCGCCGCGCCGCCGCTACACTACCGCCCATGATTCGAAAACACGTTGCGCTACCCAGCCTGCTGCTCGCCGCCCTCGCCGCCTCCGCCACCGGATGCGCCGCCTACCGACCCCTGCAGATCGAGCCCGTCGCCCGCAAGGGGTACGTCGTCTCGCCGAAGTTTTCGCAGGGCTATTACTACGCCGACCGCGACAACAACTTGTACTACCTGCTGCGCTCCAGGGGGGTCGATCCCGCGACCCGCAAGCCCGTCGACCAGCTCCTCACCGTGCGCATCTTCTGGCGGCCCATCGGCGGCAAGACCACCCTCGACCCCACCGGCCTCAATGCCACCTGGCGCTACGTGCTGATGACCCCGGATTCCGTCGGCATGTACGAGGGCGCGGGCTTCGTCCGCCTCTTCGGCAAAACCGGCCGCCGCCGCCTGCCCGCCCGCATCATGGATGGCGATCTCCGCCTCACGCAGTCCTCCGCGAACTTCCAGGACACCCTCGGCCGGGCCCGCATCCGCGGCAACATCAGCGCGCTCTTTGACGATGTCCGCGCCCGGGAAATGCTGCTTGATGCCCAGCGCGAATTCTTTGCCCGCTCGCTGGCCACAGGCGCCACGACCCGGCCGGCCGCCACGCGCACCGCCCCGACCTCCCAACCGAACTTTGAAAATCCCTTCCTGCTGCCCCCGCCGGCCAGCACCACCGCACCTTCGCCGTGAGCCCGATTTCCTCCCCGGTCATCACCCTCTGCAACGGAGTCTCCCGATGATCACCCGCCGTGCGACCCTGCGATCCCTGACCACGCTGCTTCTGACCGCCGCGTGCACCTCGTTCCTGTTTTCCTGCGGCGGCGGTGGCGGCGAAGGCGGCTCCTCCACCCAGGCCGGCGGCGGCGACACCTTGAAGATCGGCAGCCTGCAGTCCACCACCGGGGACACCAGTACGTTCGGCCTCTCCTCCAACAAGGGCATCGACCTTGCCGCCGGGGAGCAAAACGCCAAGGGCGGCGTGCTTGGCAAGAAGATCCAGATGGTGCTCGCGGATGATCAGTCCCAGGCCTCGCAGGTGCGCCAGGCGGTCCTCAAGCTGATCGAACAGGACCACGTCGTGGCCATCCTTGGAGAGGTCGCCTCCGGGCGCACCGCCGCCGCGGCGCCCGACTGCCAGCGCAACAAGATCCCGCTGCTTTCCCCCGCCTCCACGCGCAACGACATCACCGACCTCGGCGATTACATCTTCCGCTCCTGTTACACCGACGCCCTCCAGGGCAAGTGGGTGGCCGACTACGCCTCTCAGAACCTCCACCTCACCAGGGCCGCCCTCTTCACCGATTCGCAGAACCCCTATTCGGTCGGCCTTTCGAAAGTCATCAAAGCCGAGTTCACAAAGGCCGGCGGCACGATCGTCGTGGACGAGAACTACGCCTCGGGCAACCAGGACTTCCAGAGCCAGCTCACGAACATCCGCGCCGGCAACCCCCAGATCGTCTTCCTCCCCGGCTATTACACCGAGGTCGTCAAGATCCTTCCCCAGGCCCGCAAGCTCGGCATCAACGTGCCCTTCATCGGCGGCGACGGCTGGGACTCCGACGTAACGCTGAAGCAGGGCGGAGATGCCGTCAACGGCTGCTACTTCACCAATCACTATGCCCCGGACGATCCCAACCCGCGGGTGCAGGAATTCGTCGCCAAGTTCAAGCAGCATTACAACGGCGAAGTGCCCGACGCCATGGCGGTTCTGGGCTATGACGCCGCGAACATTCTCTTTGCCGCCATTGAGCGTGCCGGGTCGACCGACGGTGAAAAAATCCGCGACGCCATCGGGCAGACCAAGGATTTCCCCGGCGTCACCGGCAACATCACCATCGGCGCCGACCGCAACGCCACCAAGCCCGGCGTCGTTCTTCAGATCGACGGCGGCAAACTCAAGATGGTCGCACGTGTCGGCGAAAACGCCGCCGCCTCCGCGCCGGCCTCTGCACCCGCTGCGCATTGATTTTTCACCCGCCCGCCTGACCCGGCCAGCGCGGGCCTGCAAAGCCGCCTCATGAACGATCTGCTTCAACAGTTGATCAATGGCCTGGCCGTCGGATCCACCTACGCCCTCATCGCCCTCGGCTACACCATGGTGTATGGCGTGCTGCGCCTCATCAACTTCGCCCATGGCGACGTCTTCATGGTCGGCGCGTTCGTCGGCTGTTACGCCACCCGTTTCATCCAGGAACGCCTCGGCCTGCCCGACGTGGCCGATCAATCCGTCGCCGTCGCGCTGGTCTCGACCCTCATCGCCATGATTGTCTGCGGCGCCCTGGGCTATGCCATCGAGCGCCTCTGCTACCGGCCGCTCCGACGCGTCTCCCGGCTCGCCTCCCTCATCACCGCCATCGGCGTTTCGCTGTTCCTGGAGTACATCCTGCAGATCGAATGGCACATCGGCAAAGACCGCTTCTTCGGCCCCACGCCGACGGCCGTCCCGAGGATCGCCATCGGCGCCTACCCCTTCGACCAGGCCATCGCCTCCATCAAGAATGCCACGGGCCTGAGTATCTCGGGCAACGACCTGCTCACCTTCGCCGCCACGCTTCTGTGCCTCGCACTGCTTTTTTACATCGTCCGCTACACGCGGACCGGCAAAGCCATGCGCGCCGTGTCGACCAATTACGACGCCGCCCGCCTCATGGGCATCAATATCGACCGCATCATCTCCTTCACCTTCATCCTGGGCAGCGCCCTGGCCGCGGTCGGCGGCGTCATCTATGGCTTCCGCTACCGCTCCATCACGCCCCTGCTGGGGGTCCTTCCCGGGCTCAAGGCGTTCATCGCCGCGGTCATCGGCGGCATCGGCAACATCCCCGGCGCGGCCGTCGGCGGCCTGATCCTCGGTCTCGTCGAAGCGCTCGTCGCCTACGCCGGATGGAGCGAATACCAGGACGCCGCCGCCTTCCTCATCCTCATCCTGGTCCTGCTGGTGAAACCCGAAGGCATCTTCGGCAAAGCCGTCCCCGAAAAGGTCTGACCCTGCATGACGCCTGCCGCCAAAAGTTCCCTGCTCCACCTCGCCCTCGTCGGCCTCGCGCTCCTGCTTTTCGCGCTGCTCTCGCCGGTCCTGGACAATCCCAAATTCCTCATGACCTCCCTCACCCACATCACCTTTTATGACTGCTGCATCGCCGTCATCCTTGCCGTCAGCCTGAACCTGATCCTCGGCCTCACCGGCCAGTTCTCCCTCGGTCACGCCGGCTTCATGGCCGTGGGCGCCTACACCGCCGCCGTGATCACCGGCAAGGCCGAGTTCTTCCTCCCGCAGCTCACGCTCTTCCACACCCACCTGGGTCTCTCCGTCGCCAATTCCTTCACCGCCATGGCCGTGGTGGGCATGATCGCCGCCATGCTTCTGTGCGCCTTTCTGGGCCTCCTCGTCGGCCTGCCCACCCTGCGCCTGCGCGGCGACTACCTCGCCATCGCCACCCTGGGCTTTGGCGAAATCGTCGCCACCCTCATCGGCAACAGCGAATACCTCGGCCGCACCTTCGGCCTGCGCATCGCGAACCTGCGCCAACTCTGGTGGGCACAGGGCGGCAAAGACACGCCCTTCGGCAAGGAGGTCATCGACTACAACAACAACACCCTCAACTTCATCAGCTCGTTCTGGATGCTCACCGGCATCCTGGTCACGATCATGGTGGTGCGCAACATCAAGTACGCCACCGCCGGCCGC
Source organism: Planctomycetota bacterium (assembly GCA_048498455.1). Taxonomy (GTDB): domain Bacteria; phylum Planctomycetota; class Phycisphaerae; order WQYP01; family WQYP01; genus CALCHA01. The sequence continues at coordinate 21,900 of JBEHXY010000005.1, forward strand.
GCCCTTCTGGCCATCCGTGAGGACCCCATCGCCTCCGAGTCCGTAGGCGTCCCCACCACCCGCTACAAGATCGCCGCCTTTGTCATCGGGGCTGCGCTCGCCGGTCTCGCCGGCGCCCTCTACAGCCAGTATGGCGATCTGAATCCCAACGGCTTCCGCTTCATGTACTCCGTCACGATTGTCCTGTTCGTGATCCTCGGGGGGCAGGGATCCATCACCGGCTCCGCGCTCGCCGCCGTGCTGCTTACCCTCATCCCCGCGCTCCTGCAGCGAAACACCGTCGTCGACACCGCGGTCACCGAAAAGTGGCGCATGGTCGCCTACGCCCTCCTGATCATCCTCTCCATGCTCTTCATGCGCAACGGCCTCTTTGGCCGCTACGAAATCACCGATCTCTTCCGCTGGATCCGCGGCCGCGTCGGCAAGTCTGAACTCGCCCCAGCGCCGGTTCCCTCCGCCGAGCCGCCCGCGCTCGCCCCGATCGAAAACCGAAAATCGACCACAAACGCCCCCTTGCTCTCGGCCCAGGCCGTCACGATGCAGTTCGGCGGCCTCAAAGCCGTCGACAACTTCTCCCTCGCCCTCGCCCCCGGCGAACTCGTCGGCCTCATCGGTCCCAACGGGGCCGGCAAAACCACCGCCTTCAACGTCCTCACCGGCGTCTACCGGCCCACCTCCGGCACCGTGTCCATGAACGATGTCCCCACCCGCCGCCTCAAGCCGCACGCGATCTCCCAGCGGGGAGTCGCCCGGACGTTCCAGAATATCCGCCTCTTCGGGAACCTCTCGGTTCTCGACAATGTCCAGATCGCGCAGCACGCCCACCATAAGCAGGGCATCCCCGCCGCCATCCTCCGCACCCCCGCCTTCTTCCGCGAGGAAGCGCTTTCCCGCCAGAACGCCCTCGCCTGCCTGGCCCTGTTCCACCTCGACCACCTCGCCGGCGCCCGGGCCAACTCCCTCTCCTACGGCGACCAGCGCCGCCTCGAGATCGCCCGCGCCCTGGCCACCCGTCCCAAGGTCCTGCTGCTGGATGAGCCCGCCGCCGGCATGAACCCGACCGAAAAACGTGCCCTCATGGAGATGATCCGCTCCCTCCGCGATCGCTTCGGCCTCGCCATCCTCCTGATCGAGCACGACATGAAGGTCATCATGGGGGTCTGCCAGCGGATCATCGTCCTGGATTACGGCAGAACCATCGCCACCGGATCGCCGGCCGAAATTCGCGCAAACCCTGCTGTCATCGCGGCATACCTCGGGGCGGCGGCCCCTCCGCCCGCCCCCGCCGGCCCTGCCCCCACGCTCCCGGCATCGGCCCCGCTGCCCGATAATTCTTGAAATTTTTACCGCCGGGCGCGTCCCTCTTTCGTATACGATCTAGACGTGTCCTTGTGTGGCACCATTTCGGGGTTTCGAGAAGGAGTTTGACCATGGCCGTCCGTTGCGTTCTTCCCTGCGCCGCGATGCTCGCCGCCGCTGCCTTCGCGGCATCCACCTCGCCCCTTTCCGCGGCCGAGACGCCCATCTCGATCGATGCGTCCACCGCCGTCCGCATCACTCTCCCGAACGCCACCAGCCAGGCCGCCTCCTTCACCACCCCCGACGGCAAGCAGGGCTGGGTCGTCCGCCTCTCCAACCAGGCCATCCCCACTCCCGCCTATGTCAACGGCCGCATCCTGACCGGGTCCGGCATGTCGGCATCCCAGTTCATGGCACTCGACTCCGTCAGCGGCAAAACCCTCTGGGCCCAGACCACCACCGACAACGGCCCCACCTCGCCCGTCGTGATCGACAAGTACGTCTGCTACAACACCGAAAGCTGTGACACCGAGTGCCGCGACATCGACTCCGGCGAGATGGTCTGGCATCAAACCACCGGCGGCAGTCTCCTCACCCAGACCGTCCTCCTCGGCGATATGCTGATCGTCCCCCATCCCACCATGGCCCGCACCGCCCACATGTCTGACGACAGCTTCCGCATGCTCGCCGTCAACGTCAAAACCGGCAAACACGTCTGGGACCGCAACATCAGCGCCGACATCTTCAGCGCCCCCGTCGGCGTGGGCACGCGGCTCTTCTTCTCCTGCGTCGATGGACGCCTCTTCTGCGAAAACTTCGGCAACCAGCCCGGCTGGCATGTCACCGCCAACGCCATCAGCGCTCCGGCCGTTCTCGGCGAAGCCTGTGCCGTCAGCACCCAGGCCAAAACCCTCACCGGCTCGATCGTCGGTATCCAGCGTTTCAACATTTACAACGGGGTGGCGATCGACTCCCAACCCCTCGCCCCCACCAGCGTCGCCAACGCCGTCCTCAGCGCCGGCCAGCGCGCCGAATGGGATTACCAGGGTCCGAAGGTCGTCGCCTCCAGCACCCGCCTCTTCAATGCCCCCGGCCTCACCATCAACAGCGTGGACGCCCAGTCCGGCGTCCTGGCCTGGCGGGCTGTCGTCCGCGGCACCGGCCTCTCGAATGCCGTCAATGCCGTCACGCCGCCGGCCCTGGGCAAAAAGAACCTCTACCTCGGCACCGGCAAAGGACACATCCTCACCGTCAAACAATCCGATGGTTCCCTCGTCAGCGCCTACAACCTCGGCGTCCCGCTCGCCTCTCCCCCCATCCTCGCGGAAGGCAGCATCTATTTCGGCACCGCCAACGGCCTCCTCGTCTGCCTGAAACTCAATGACCCCGACGCCAAGGACTGGCATGCCTGGGGCGGCGACGAAACCCACAACAAGGTGCAATAAGCGCGCAACCCCGCCACCCCTTGACGCCGCATTCCGGCCCTCCGCGATGCCGCCTCCCACTTCCTGCTGCGCCGCCTTGTCCGCTCCGCTCGTGGGCGGTACGCTAGCTCCGTCTCTAACAGGAGTCCGAGGATGAAACGAACGGCCCTTGCCACCCTCCTCCCCGCCTTCCTCTTTTCCGCAGCCCTTCTCCCCGGATGCGACTCCGGCCAGGACACCGTCGTCACCTACAACCCCCGCCTCGACGGCGTGAATCCCCCCGCCGCGGTCAACCCGGACCTCTCGCTCCTTGAAGACCAGAAGCGCCGCTATGAAGCCGAAAGCAAAAATGTGAAAGCTGGCGGAGCCGCAGCTCCGGCCCCCGCCGCACCCGCGTCCGCCCCCGCCGCCCCGGCTGCCGGCGGTCCTGAACCCGCAGCCGGCGGTGATCAGCCCGCCGCCCCCGCTCCCCCCGCGCCCCCGGCCCCGCCGGCCGAATAATCGCGCTTACGACAGCAGCGATTCCGTTTCCTTCAGCGCGTCAGGCAACTGCTTGGCCAGCTCGTTGAGCGTTTCCATCGGCAGCTTCAATTCCTCGAGCACCAGCGGATCCAGTGCCTCGCCCTTGCACGTGAGCGTGTAGCCGATCCCGTCACGCACGCAGATGTGATCCGCCACGTGCACCACGCACGCCAGCCACCGGCATTCCGGCGCCAGCGCCATCGGCTGATGGTGATGCCCCGTCACATACTGAAAGCTCCGCGGGAACTTCCAGCGGGCCGTCAGCCCGGCGCCCAGCGCCTCGTGATCCACCCCCATGACTTCGGTTTCCAGGTCCACGTAGCGGCGTTCTTCCTTGGTCGCCTTCTCCGCCACCTCCACCAGCGAATCCCGCATCCCCTGCAGTTCCACCAGGATCCCGATGTCGTGAATCAGGCCCGCGAGGAACGCCTCGTCCGGCAGATGGTTGTTCAACCGGGTCACGATCAGCCTCGACATCACGCCCACGGCGGCGCTGTGCGTCCAGAGGTCCTTCGCCGAAAAATGCGGCGACACCCGCCCGCCCCGGAACAGCTTCGCCAGCGAGGCCGCGATCACGATGTTCTTCACGGCGTTGAGCCCCAGCAGCACGATGGCCCGGTTGATCGAGCCGATCTGCCCCGGCAACCCGTAAAACGCCGAGTTCACCACTTTCAGGATGCGCGCCACCAACGCCGGGTCGTTGGAAATCAGCTTGTTGAGGTCCTGCGCCGTCGACTTCGGATTCTCCACCAGCTGGATGATCTTCAGCGTGATCTCCGGCAGCGTCGCAATGTGCGACACCGCGTTCACCGCCTCGGCGATGATCGCCTGGGGATCCTTCTTCGGGGCAACGGCGCTGTCTGTCGGCGGCATGAACCTCTCCTTTGCGGCATGGGGGCTTCCCCTTGCTATCGGCCCTTCGCCTGCCGCCCTTTACCAGTGAGGCTCCCCCTGGCCCCCCCTCACATCCCCAGCAGGTCCCCTTTTCCGGTCGGTATCACCAGGTCCGCCGGCACATTCTGGTTGTTGATCTTCTGCAGCTCCGCGTCCTTGATCCGCCAGTCCGCCCCGGGCTCGTCCGCCCACACCAGCCGCCAGTTCGTCAGGATCGTTCCCTCCGCGCTTTCCGTCAGCAGCGCCAGGTGCACCGTCGCCGAATCCCCCGCCACCACCGTCTCATATTTCGTGATCGTGCTGCTGCGAATCCCAAACGCCTTCAGCCGGGCGCTCAGTTCCGGCCGCGCCGACCCCAGGTTTTTCACATCCAGCTGCGGACACCGGAAATCATCCGCCAGGAAGCTCACCAGCGTGTCCATGTCCGCCTTGGCCGCCGCATCCGCCATCGCCCGGTGCGCCCGGTACAGCCGTTCCGCCGGGGTGTCGATAACCATCGCCAGGGCCGCCCACACCAGGGCCACCGCCGCGGCGATCGTCCCCACCCGGGCCATCAGCGCCCCCTCGGCCCCGATCGTCCGCCCCCGATACCACAGGGCCGCCCCGATCACCCCCACCGTCAGCCACACCGCCCAGTGCGTCTCGAACAAATACCCGTTCAAAGAGTCCGGCAACCGCGGTGCCCGCAACATCCCAAGCTCCCGTCCCAAAACCCCCAATGCCCGGCCGCCCGTCTGACCGATAATGTCCATGCCTTCTACCCCTGTGTTCGTTGTCATCCTGTCGCTCCCCAAGGAAGGGTAATGACCCAGGCCCCTCCGGACCACCTCACGCCGGCCCACGCGGGCCCCGCTGCTCATCCTACGCCGGTAGGGGGGGCACAGTTCTTGCCCACTTACGTTCGCAACATTTCGGCATTGTTCCAGGCCGACGTAAAACTCGCCCTCGCCATCGAGGCCGTCCATCCCGACGACGTTCCGCCGCTGGAACCCGCCCGCGACGGCTCCTTCACCGTGCGCATCCCCGCGGCCGCCGGCACGAATGTGTACCTCCACTCCCGCTATCGCCCCCGCCAGGAAGCCGAAACCTGGGCCCAGACCGTCAAATCCGATGACCGCTACGTCGTCATCGTCTCCGGCTTCGGCCTGGGCCACCACATCCGCGCCCTCTTTGACCGCCTGCCCGAAGACGCCCTCCTGCTTGTCGCCGAACCCAGCATCCCCCTGCTCAAGGCCGCCCTCTCCGCCACCGACCTCTCCGATGCCATCGCCTCCAACCGCCTCCTGATCTTCACCAACCTTGATCGCGGCGCACTTGTTGATCGCCTCGAACCGCGCTCCGTCCTCTTCACCGCCGGCGCCGGCACCCTCTTCGCCGCTCACCCCGCAAGCCTGCAGGTCGACACCACCGGCTTCCATGCCGCCTTCCAGAAACTCATCACCGAATTCGTCTCCTTCACCCGCACCGGCTTCCTGACGTTGATGCTCAACAACGTCGCCACCTGCCGCAACGTCGCCAACAACCTCGGCCGCTACACCACCACCGCCCCGCTCGACCTTCTCCACAACGCCTACGCCAATCTCCCCGCCGTCCTCGTCGCCGCCGGCCCGTCGCTGCAGAAAAACATGCACCTCCTCTACGAACTCCTGAGCGACGAAGAATACGAACGCGCCCGCCAGCAAAACCCCAAGCTCGACACTCGAAACTCGAAACTCGAAACTCGTCGAGCCGTCATCATCGCCGTCCAAACCATGCTCAAGCCCCTCCTCGCCGCCGGCATCGAACCCGACTTCGTCACCAGCCTCGACTACAACACCGTCTCCACCCGCTTCTTCGAAAACCTCGAGGAATCCGGCTCCACCGGCAAGGTCCACCTCGTCGCCGAGGCCAAGGCCAACTGGAATGTCCTCGACACTTTCAACGGCACGATGTCCCTCCTGCACAACGATTTCGCCGCTAAGCTTCTCCGCGATGCCGTCCCGCCGCGCGCCGGGCTCAAGGCCGGCGCCACCGTCGCCCACCTTTCCTTCTACCTCGCCGAATACCTCGGCTGTAACCCCATCATCCTCACCGGCCAGGACCTCGGCTTCGTCGACGGCCTCTACTACAAGCCCGGCACCGCGATCCACGAAACCTGGTCCGTCGAGCTCTCGCGCTTCAACACCCTCGAAACAAAAGAATGGGAACGCATCGTCCGCTCCCGCTCCATCCTGCGAAAAATTCCCGACATCCACGGCCACCCCATGTACACCGAAGAACAATTCTTCGTCTACCTCCAGCAATTTGAACGCGACTTCGCCGCCAGCCGCCACACCATCATCGACGCCACCGAAGGCGGCGCAAAGAAGCAACACGTCACCCCCATGCCCCTGCGCGACGCTATCGACCGCTACTGCCAATCACCCATTACCCATTACCAATTACCCCCCTGGAAAAGCTGGACCTGCAATCGCGCCGAGGCCCTCGAGCGCGCCCTCGAAGCCCTCGCCGCCCGCCGCGAATCCGCCCTCTCCCTGAAAGACACCTGCGCCCAGACCGTCCCCCTCCTCCGCGAGATGATCGATTCCCAAACCGACGAACCCAAAATGCACCGCCTCTTCGTCGAAGTCGACCGCCTCCGCGCCAAGGTCGGCGCCGATCCGCAAACTTTCGAAATGGTCGTCTTCCTCAACACCATCGGCGAGCTCCGCCGCTTCAACGCCGACCTCTCCGTCAAAACCGCCAAGACCGGCTCGCTCGATTACCAGAAACGTCAGCTCACCCGCGACATTGATTACGTCACCAATCTGGAGGCCGGCGCCGATCGCCTCCTGGCAGTTCTCGACGACGCCGTCGCCCGCCTCGCCCGCCAGCTCGATGCCGTGAAAAGTGACGTCGCCTGGCCGCGCGAAGTTGCTGGAGCCGCCAAATGACCGACACCGCCGCTCCCAAAATCATCGCCGCCATCGTCTGCGATTTCGAACGCACCGCCATCGGCACGCGCTCGCGCCTGGCCGACAACTTCCACGGCAAGCCCGTCATCGCCCATGTGCTCGAACGCCTCCTCGCGGTGGGGGGGCTCCATGACATCGCCCTCCTCATTCCGCCGGCACAGCAATCCCTCGCGCAATCCCTTCTCCCCCCAAATGCCCGCCTCCACCTTTTCGATCTCACCCCGCGCCCCGAAGCCATCTCCGCGCGCATCCGCCGCGCCCGCCCCTGGAACCTCCACTCCTGGCGCGGCGGCGCCGGCCAGTTCACCACCTTCGACGAAGAGTACCACCCCGCCGCCATCGCCCACGCCGCCAAGTCGCTGAACGCCGATCACCTCCTTGCCATCCACTCGCATTCGATCTTTCTCGACGTCGCACTCACCGAAGCCCTCCTCCACCACCACCTCCACAAAAATCACGAGATGCGCATCACCTACACCCCCGCCGCCCCCGGCCTCACGGG
>JBEHXY010000006.1:0-29378 GCA_048498455.1 Planctomycetota bacterium
GATGCCGTTTCCTGTGACAGCGCGGCAACAAGTTATGCACCTGGACCCACGGCCTGTGGAGAGATGCATCCCTTTCCCGCAGGATAACTTACAAGCGGATCCACAAAACTATCCACATGCCGACAGGGCTCTTTACGGTATACATACTGTTTCTAAAGACTATCTATAGGAACGTGGGAAGAACGGGAGAGGTCCGAATTCCCCTGACCCACCTGCCATTGTGGATAACTTGTCAACAAGGATCGAAGGCGGGTTTGCGGGGGCATTCGGCGATGGAAATACCCGAACGCCTTAGGGGTGGGGATTTTCGCTGCCTTGGACGCAGGTTTTTATGCGGTAGAGGGTTCCGCGGCACTCGGTCTGGAGCTGCCGGAGGAGGCCTCCGCGGAGCAGGCCATCGAGCTGGGCCCGGACGGGGGCAGAATCGAGCGCCACGGTCAGGGTGCCTCGATGGAGCCCCAGGAGGCGGGAACGGTCCACGAGGGCCGCAGGGACCAGTTTCTGCCACGCCTCGGTGATGCCTTTGAGTTTGTCGGCGGGGCGGTTGACGGATTTTTCGAACCAGGGGAGCAGGACGTCGCCGAGGCGGGCGGCGTCGCGGGTTTCGGGATTGCGTTTGTTGGTCAGCAGGTTCTGGAGGGAATAGATCTTGAGGCGGTCGCCGGCGGTCTCAAGGTTGGAGATGGCGGGGTCGGGGGGAGCGGGGGCGGAGGGTTTCTTTTTGGGTCGGGGCATGGGGGGATCTCCAACGGGGTACGTCGGGGAGGTTGGAGAAGTTGGACGAGGGGCCGCCTGGAGGTTGGACGACGAACCGGCCTGCGAACGACTTAGCTGAGGTTCACGGGCATGACGACGTAGAGGAAGCCGGGGCCGCTGCGGAGGAGGCCGGGCTTGTTGGGGGTTTTCATTTCGAAGGTGACGGTTTCCTGGTCGGCGACCTTGAGGGCGTCGAGGAGGTAGGTGGGGTTGAAGCCGATTTCGAGGGCCTCACCCCCGTATTCAACGGGGAGATCGATTTTGGCTTCGCCCATTTCCGGGGCGCGGGAGGAGATGCTGAGGGTGCCGTTGGAGAAGGCGAGGCGGACGCCCTTGGATTCTTCATTGGTGAGGAGGGCGGCGCGGCGGACGGCGGAGAAGAAGCGGTCGCGGTTGAGGGTGACCTTTTTGTCGGAATCCTTGGGGATGACGTCGCCATAGGGGGGGAAGGTGCCTTCGACGAGGCTGGTGGACATGGTGGCGGTGATGCCGCCGGTTTCGCTGCCGATCTGGACGAAGAGCTTGTTTTCCTTGAACTGGAGGGAGACGGTCTGTTCGGGGTCGGTGAGCAGGCGTTCGATGAGGTTGATGGCCTTGATGGGGACGACGGCGGAGACATCCTTGCCGCCCTCGGCGACGGTGTCATCCTTGGTCTGGGCGAGGCGGTGGCCGTCGGTGGCGACGAGGGAAAGCTTTTTGCCCTTCTTTTCGAAGAGGACGCCGTTGATGGCGTAGCGGGTCATTTCGCGGGCGGCGGCGAAGCGGGTGCGGTCGAGGAGGGTTTTGAGGCTGGCGGCGGTGAGGGAGAAGTCGGGGGCGCCGTCGAAGCCGGAGACGGGGGGGAATTCCTCGGGGTTGTAGCCGAAGACTTTGTAGTGGGCGTCGGAGCCCTTGATGACGGTGGTGTCGGCGTTGGTTTCGAGGGTGAGGGTGTCGTCGGGGGAGTTGTTGACGATTTCGGAGAGTTTGGAGGCGGGGATAAGGGCGACGCCGCCGGTGGCGATGTCGATCTGGGTGAGGGTGTACTGGAGGGCGAGTTCCATATCGGTGGCGACGACGGTGAGGGTTTTGGCCCCGCCGGGGGCGGTGGCGTTGGCGATGAGTTTGACGCAGGTGAGCACGGGCTTGGGGGTGCGTGCGAGCACGACCGAGGAGGCCAATCCGAGAGCTTCGACCAGGGCGGCGCGGTTAACGAGAACTTTCATCGTGCTCGATCCTCGAGAGGAGTGGGTGATAGTTGCGAGAGACTTTCCCGCCCTTTGCATCCTAATGGAAGGCGGTCCCCCCGCCAAGTTTGGGCGGAGGCGGCGGGCGGGAGATCAGCGGCCGTCGAGGAGGCGGGTGCCGAGGAAGTTGTCGAGGGCGTCGATGGCCTTGATTTTGGCGACGGTGGTGTGGACGTCGTAGGGGAGGCGGATGAATTCGATGGCGCCCCTGGGGTCATTGTCGGAGGGGGGATGGAGGATGGCGTAGGAGGAGTCGGGGTTTTTGTCGCGCGGCTGGCCGACGGAGCCGACGTTGACCATGACGAGCTCGTCGGTGATCTGGTGGCGGTAGTTGATTTCTTCGGGGGAGTAGAAGTCGGGATCGGGGAGGAAGACGCCGGGGACGTGGGTGTGGCCGAGGAAGCAGGCCTTGTCGATGCGGTCGAAGAGCGCCGAGATTTTCTGGGGTGCGTTGTAGACGTCGTCGGGGAAGACGTATTCGTTGATGGGGCGTCGCGGGGAGGCGTGGAAGCAGACGAAGCGGTCGTTGCCCATGCGGGTGGGCATGGAGCCGAGGTATTGCCAGCGGCGGTTGCGGCGTTCGCGGTCGGGGTCAGATTCGAACTGGGCGCGGGTCCAGAAGGCGGCGTTTTCGGCGGCGGTGTTGAAGTTGTGGGGTTCGAAGAAGATGGCGAAGTCGTGGTTGCCCATGAGGGAGAAGTCGCAGCGGTCGATGACGAGGTCGATGCATTCGAGGGGGTTGGGGCCGTAGCCGACGACGTCGCCGAGGCAGACGATTCGCTGGACGCCGCGTTTGTCGATATCGGCGATGACGGCGTTGAGGGCTTCGAGGTTGCCGTGGATATCGGAGATGATGGCGGTGGGGCCTGGGCCCAGGGGCGTGGCGGCGGGCTTGGCGGGGGCGGGGGTGGGGTGGAGGGGTTTGACGATGTGGGGCTGGATATCGTCTGCGGGATCGGGTTGGAAGGGGTCGTCGGACATGGTGGAGGATGGTAGGGGGCGAGGCGAATGGTGACAAGGCGAGGAGGCTGCGAAACTCAAAACGCGAAACTCAAGACGCAAAACCTTGGGGTGGGCGCGGGTTCTGGGAGGGTCGGGGCGCTCAGATGAGGGCGCTGACTTGGCAAGGTGCTCATTTTTCGGGATTCAGGGATTTTGTAAGGGGGGTGTTGGGTGCGGGGTGATGGGTGTTGCGGAGCAAGGTGAGCAAGATGCTCATGTTTTTGCGCTCTTGGCGGTGGGGGTGTTGTGGGGGGGTGAGGTGGGTTGTTGCTGCGGTGTGGAGCGGGTTCATGCGCGCACTCCGGGCGGGTGAGGGAGGGCGGGGAGAAGGGAAGGGTCTTTTGAGAACGGAAGGGAGCGGGGAAAGTTCCCGGAAAGTGGGGGGAATTTGCGGGGGCGGGTTGGGGCGTTACGGGGTAGGTGGGGCGGGGTGGCGGTGCGGGAGGCTTGGCGGGGGTCGGAGGTGGGTCGGGGGACGGTGGAGGGTTGGGGGTGGCCGCGGGGACGGGGAAGCGGGTGGGGTGGTGGATAGAAACTAGCTGCGTCCTGCGTCCCCTTTTGGCGGGGTTCAGCTGCCGCCGAAGGTGCGGCGGGGCATGGCGGAGTCGGTGAGGGTGAGGGTGAGGTTTTGGGAGCCGTCGGAGAGGATGCGGGTGCCGGCGGCGTTTTTGTTGGCGAGGGTGGTGTTGACGACGGCGCGGAGCATCTGGATGGAGGCGGCAGAGCCGGTGTTGGGGTTGGCAGGGACGAGGACGGGCTGCAGGTAGAAGGTGAAGGTCTGGACGAAGGAGGACATGGGGTAGGTGACGGCGGCGGCAGCGCCGGTTTTGCGGGACATGTAGACGGTGTTCGTGGCGGCGTCGAACCAGTAGGTGATAAGGACGGGGTTGACGGGGGAGGCGGTGGGGTCGAGGGAATCGGCGTGGGTCTTGGCGAGCTGGATGCCGGTGCAGCCGGAGCCGCCGGTGGAAGGAGGTCCGGCGGTGGGCGAACCGGGGACGATCTGGGAAGCGAACTGGTTTTTGAGGGTGGTGAAGGTGGTGGCGTTGGCGTCGTAGGGTCCGGCGGAATCGGCCATGCGGATGTCGTTGACGAGGCGGTACATGAGGTTGCGTCCGGCGTTGAGGAGCTGTCCGCGTTCCTGGGCGTCTTTGTAGGAGTTGAAGGAGCCTTTGAAGGCGAAGGCGACGGCGGTGAGGAGCATGGAGGAGATGGCGACGCAGGCGAGGACTTCGATGAGACCGAGGGCGCGCCTGCGGCGACGACGAAGTGCTGAGTGCTGAGCGCTGAGTGCTGAGGGATGCATGGGCATTTCCTTGGTTACTGGATCTGGTAGGTGGAGACGCGGGGGGTGGCGATGACGGGGATGGTGATGCCGTTGGGCATGCCGCGGGCGGGGTTGAAGCGGAAGAAGAGGTGGCCGTAGGAGCCGTTGGCGGCGGCGGGGAGCTGGGAGGGGGGTGGGACGGCCTGGCCCTGGTCGGTGGAGCCGAAGTAGCCGAGGGTGGTGTTGGTGGCGCCGATGCCGGTGACGAGGAGGGAGCCATCGACGGTGGCAGTTCCGCGGATGTCGATGTTTCCGGCGACGACGACGCCGACCATGGTGGAGGTGTTGGTGGCGGGGTTCACGAAGCCGCCCATTTCGATATTGGTTTGGGGGGCCATGATGGTGACGGCCTGGTCGACCTGGTTGTTCATGACGGTGGTGCCGTCGAATTCCCAGGAGTCGGCGAAGTGGGTGTAGGCGGTGGGGACGTCGGCGGTGAGGACGCCGTTGAAGGTGCAGCCGTTGAAGTGAAGGTTGTTGCCGTTGGTGAAAGCGGTGGAGTTGGCGGAGGTAAGGACGGTGTCGGCGGTGAAGGAGCCGGAGGTCATTTGCTGGGCCCAGCCCATGCCGTCGTTGGGATCGGTGGTGGTGGTGGAAGTACCGGCCTTGGTGATGTTGGTGGTCATCTTGACGGAGGTGTAGCCGTTGAAGGTGCAGTTGACGAACTTGGCGTTGAGGCCCTTGGGGATGCGCACGTTGTTGAAGACGACGTTCTGGAAGACGGGGCGTTTGTAGGTGGCCTGCCAGCCGGAGGTGGCGGAGGCGGGGGAGTGTTCGGTGACGGCGGTGCCGTTGGCCTGGGCGGCGGTGAGGGTTCCGCCGGAGATGGTGACGACGCCGCCGACGGTGGTTTTGGTGGCGGTGGTGGCGGGGACTTTCGCGTCGTAGGTGGAGGTGTTGAAATCGGAGGCGTCGAGGGTTTGTTCGCCGGAGAAGTCCACGCCGAGCTGGACGGGGGCCTGGGTGGGATCGGTGGGGACGATGGAACCTTCGAACTGGTCGCGGAAGCTGGTGCCGGCGGTGCCGCCGGAGGTGTCGCCCCACTGGGACCAACCGGCGGCGGCGGATTGCCAGGCGGTGTAAGTGAGGGCGGCTTTGACGGTGCCGGCGACCTTGGCGTAACCGTCGGCGTTGGAGAGCACATCGTCGTCGTAGCCGGTCCAGGGGGGGAGGGCGCCGCTGGCGAGTTTTCCGGTGGTGGAATCGACGGGTCCGAGGGGGGAATCGATGAGGGTGAAGAGGTCGGCGTCGTAGGGTTTGCCGGTGTTGGGGTTGGTGTATTGGCCGGTGGTGATGGTGTTGGCGTAGCGGTTGGAGCGGTCCCAGGAGGGATTGATGCGTGCGAGGGCGATGTCGTAGTCATCGATGTAGCCATCGCCATTGGCATCGAAGAAGCCGGCGGCGGTGGCGGCGATGGCGGCGGGGGTGTTGGAGTTGCGGACGTCGAGGCGGTTGTCGGTGGCGCTGTTGTAGGAATTGAGGAGGGAGCGGAAGTGGGCGAGGTCGGTATCGATGGAGGAGAGGTTGGCGAGGTAATGGAAGTCGGAAAAGATCTGGACGGTGGGGCCCTTGGCGGTGCCGTTGGGGTCGCTGGCGGAGCCCTTGTAGGCGGAGGCGATGTCGCCGACGACGCGGACATTTTTTCCAAGCTGGATGGCGACATTGGAATAGACGGCGTATTTGAGCTGTTTTTGCACCCAGAAATCCATGGAGACGGTGCGGGTGATGGTGCCGGACTTGCCGACGGATTTGGCGTGGAGGACGACGGCGGGGGTCAGGGCGCCGGCGGGGAGCTGGGGGTTGGCGCTGTCCCAGGTGATGGAGAGGGTGAAGGAGGAGCCATCGCCGGCGGGATCGACGACGATGGGGGGTACGTTGAGGGGGTTGGTGCCGGAGGGGGCGGTGAGGACCGAGGAGGAGTAAGCGCCGGAGGAGTTGAGGGCATCCTTGAGGGCGACGGCGATGCCCTTGTTGCCGGCGATGCCTTCGACGGAACTGGAGGACCAGAGCTGGGAGGGGGTGACGACGTTGGCGATGGAGCCCTCGGTGATGGAGGGAAGGGTGATGTTGCGGAATTGCTGGCGGAGGAAGTTCATGCCGGACTCGGCGGCGGCGAGGGAGCGGTTGGCGTCGGATTCGGCTTGCTGAACGGCCATGTTTCCGTAGGAAAAGGCGACCATGGAGGAGGCGAGGGCGGCGAACATGAGCGAGTAGATCAGGGTCATGATCAGGATGGAGCCGCGGCGCTGGCGGGTGCGGCGCGCGGCGGCGCGGGGCTTGGGCGGTGCTGGTGTGCGGCAGGCGCTTGGTGCGGGATGCATTTTGGCGGCCTTTCCTCAGTACTTCGACTTGATGAATTCGATGGAGGTGATCGGGGTCCAGCCCGCGGCATTGGCGGGGTTTGGGTTGTACGAGACGGTGATGTTGACGCGATCGAGAACGCAGGCGGCGTCGGTGGAGACGGGGTCGGAGAGCTGGAAGTTGTTGGGGTTAACGTGGGTGACGGTGACGGTTTGGCGCCAGTTGTCGAGGGCGGGGATGGGCTGGCGGTTGGCGTCGATGGGGGGATTGGCGCTGAAATTGTGGAAATCCTGGACATCGTCATAGAGGGCGAGGGAGGTTTCGCCGGTATTCGGGCCGAGATGGGTGCCGAAGACGGGATCGTTGAAGGGAAGCGAGGCGAAGAGCTCGCGGAGATTGCCGGTGAGCATCATGGCGGTGGTGGTTTTCTGGGCGTAGAAGTTCTGGGTGGTGACGGCGGTGATGAGTTTCACGATCGAGAGCACGGTGAGGCCGACAATGAGGGTGGCGAGGGAGGTTTCGAGGAGCGTGAAGGCGCGGCGGCGGCGGCATCGCGTCGGAGCGGGGCGGAGTTGAGAGATACGGGAAAACATGCAGCGCCTTTGCTATGCAAAACGGGAGCGGCCACGGAGCGGTGGCTGCGCCCGGATTGCTATTAAGAAACTAAGATATCTGGTGAGTCTGGGCAAAATAATCCGGCTGGCGGAAATAGGGGAGAGAGGGGGATGAGGGTATGGGTCGAGGGGCGCAATAAAAAACCCGCGGTCGCCGTGTTGCGGGCGGCGCGCGGGTTATGGGCGTTGCGAATGGGCTTTGGGCTTCAGAAGGCCGGTAGGTACGTGGTTATTTGACCAGCTGGCTCATCTTGAAGATCGGGAGGATGATCGACATGGCGATGAAGCCGACGATGCCGCCCATGGCGACGATCATCATGGGTTCGATCATGCTGGTGACGGCCTTGATGGTGGCCTTGAGCTCTTTGTTATAGAACTTGGAGACACTATCGAGGGTTTCACCGAGTTTACCGGACTCTTCGCCGGCAGCGATCATTTGCACCACGGCGCGGGGAAGGAGGGGGGATTTCTGCAGGGGCTGGGAGATTTTCTTGCCCTGCTTCACCGAGGCGTAGACGGCGCGCCACATGCGGCGGTAGAGCTGGTTTCCGGAGATGTCGGCGGTGATGGCCAGGGTGTCGAGCATGGGGACGCCGGCATTGACCAGTTCGCCCATGGTGTGCAGCGAACGGGTGATGTAGAGGGCGCGGAACATGCGTTTGAAGAGGGGGACGGTGAGCTTGACCTTGTCCCACCAGACGGATCCCCACTGGGTGTGGATGGTGGTCCAGAAGGACCAGACGGCCCCGCCGGCGGCGACCAGGAGGATATACCAGTAGTGGCGCATGATGTCGGAGAGGAAGAGGAGGATCTTGGTGGGGACGGGGAGGATGTGTTCCTTGCCCTTGAAGATGGAGACGAACTGGGGGACGACGAAGAGCAGCAGGAAGATGGTGGTGCCGATGGCCATGAAGAAGATGATGGCGGGGTAGACCATGGCGCCGACGACCATCTGGCGGGTTTCGAGCTGTGCGTTGAGGTATTCGACGATGCGTTCGAGCATGTGGCCGAAGGATCCGGAGAGTTCGGAGGCCTTGACCATGTTGATGTAGAGGGGGGAGAAGGTTTTGGGGTATTTGCAGAGTGCGTCGGAGAAGGACTTGCCGGACTCGACGTCTTTTTTGATCTGGGTGAGGATTTCCTTGAACTTGGGGTTGTCGGTTTGTTCCGTGATGCCTTCGAGGGCGGCGCGGATGGAGATGCCGGCCTTGATCATGACCGCGAGCTGGGTGGTGAAGGCGGAGACGTCCTTGAGGCCGGGTCCCGAGGAGACGGAGAAGTTGAGGATGGAGGCGAAGGAGGACTTGGCCTTGGAAGCGTCGAGGGGCGCGAGGGCGAGGATGTATCCCTGCTGGGCGCGGAGCATTTCCGAGGCGGCGGACATGGAGGCCGCGGAGAGGACGCCGGCTTGCACCTGGCCTTGGGGGGTCTTGATTTCGTAACGATAGCTAGGCATCAGAGTAAATCTCGGCGGTTTGCGCGTGGGGCATGAGGGCGGGGTAACTAGTAATTAGTGATTGGTAACTGGGACTTTGAAAGACATTGCGGATTCCTCTCGGGCGGGTGTTTGGGTGGTGGGGATCGGCTGCGGCCGACATGCGGGCGGGACGCCCGCGTTACGCTACCAGTTGGCGTTCGAGTTTGTCCGGGTGATGGGCCATGGCCAGGGCGTCTTCCTTGCTGATTTTCCCATTGAGGTAGAGCTGCTTGATGGAGGTGTCCATCGTTTGCATGCCCAGGGCGCGGGAGGTTTCGATAATGTTCTGGATTTCGTAGATGCGGTTTTCGCGGATCAGGTTTCGCACGGCGGGGGTGCAGATCAGGATTTCCACGCCGGGCACCATGCCGGGCTGATCGATGCGCTTGAAGAGCACCTGGCAGCAGACGGCCTGGAGGGTGTTGGCGAGCATGGAGCGGATCTGGTTCTGCTGTTCGCCGGGGTAAATATCGATGATACGTTCGATGGTCTGGGCGGCGTTGTTGGTGTGGAGGGTGGAGAGGACGAAGTGGCCGGTTTCGGCGGCGGTGATGGCGGCGGAGGTGGTTTCGAGATCGCGCATTTCACCGACGAGGATGATGTCGGGATCCTGACGCAGGACGTGTTTGAGGCCGGAGCCGAAGGAGGGGACGTCGGAGCCGACTTCGCGCTGTTCGATGGAGCATTTATTGGAATGGAGGAGGTATTCGATGGGGTCTTCCATGGTGATGATGTGCTTGTGGTAGCGGCGGTTCATGGCGTCGATCATGGCGGCGAGGGTGGTGGATTTGCCGGAGCCGGTATCGCCGGTGACGAGGACCAGGCCGCGGGGGAGGTAGGTGAGGCGGGTGACGACGTCGGGGAGGCCGAGCTGGTCGAGGGGTCGGACCTTGTCGGTGATGACACGGAAGGCCATGGCGACGGTGTTGCGCTGGAAGTGGGCGTTGACACGGAAGCGGTTGGCGCCGGTGAGCTCGTAGGAGAAGTCGGCGTCGCGTTTTTCGAGGAACGCGTCCATGCGTTTTTCGTTGAGCATTTCCTTGAGCATGGCCATGGCGCCGTCGGCGGTGACGATGGGGTAGTCGGTGGCGGTCATCTGCGTATGGAGGCGGATCATCGGCGGGTGTCCGACGATGATGTGGATGTCCGAAGCCTTGTTTTCAATGGCGGTACGGAGGATGTCGTTGAGCTGGCTGGGCATTTGGGGCCTTTCGAATCGAGCGATGGGTGCTGCGGGGAGCGTGGTTACTGGGGGTTTGTAATTGGTAATTGGTAATTTGCTGACGCATGGGTGGGGTGCCGTTTTTCGGCGGCCGCCAATTACCAATTACCCGTTACATCGTGTTCTCCGTGGCGCTGAGGACTTCTTCGACGGTCGTTAGTCCCGCGGCGGCTTTCTGGAGGCCGTCTTCGCGGAGGGAAATCATGCCGCGTTCTTTGCAGATGCGGCGGAGTTCGGTGACGTTGGGCGAGCGGACGACGAGGTCGCGGGCGACGTCGTCGAGCACGAGGAGCTCGTAGATGCCGACGCGGCCCTTGTAGCCGGTGTTGCGGCAGCGCTCGCAGCCCTTGCCCTTGTAGATTTTTGCGGGATCGAAGCCGCGGGTTTCGAGAAACTCGACCATGTCCTGGTCTTCGATCTTGAAGAGTTCCTTGCATTCCGAGCAGATGCGGCGGACAAGGCGCTGGGCGAGGACGGCGTTGACGGCGGCGGAAATGAGGTAGGGTTCGACGCCGATGTTGATGAGGCGGGTGATGGAGGAGGGGGCATCGTTGGTGTGGAGCGTGGAGAGCACGAGGTGGCCGGTGAGGGAGGCCTGGACGGCGATGCCGGCGGTTTCCTGGTCGCGGATTTCGCCGAGCATGATGACGTCGGGGTCCTGGCGGAGCAGCGCGCGGAGGGCGGCGGAGAAGGTCATGCCGATCTTGTCCATGACCTGGATCTGGTTGGCGAAGGAGAGGTGGTATTCGACGGGGTCTTCAACGGTGGAGATGTTGAGTTTGGCGCCATCCATGCAGCGGATGCAGGAATAGAGGGTGGTGGTTTTGCCCGAGCCGGTGGGACCGGTGACCAGGACAATGCCGTTGGGGCGGTCGATCTGCTTGCGGAGGATGGTGAGCATGTCTTCGGAGAAGCCGAGCTGTTCGAGGCCGAGCATGATGGAGCGGTTGTCGAGAATACGGATGACGGTTTTTTCGCCGTACTGGGTGGGGACGGTGGAGACGCGGAGGTCGACGTGGCGTCCGGAGACCATGGTGCGGATGCGGCCGTCCTGGGGGAGGCGGCGTTCGGAGATGTCGAGGTTGGCCATGATCTTGAGGCGCGAGGCGACGGCGGCCTGCATCTGGTGCGGGGGGTTCATGGCTTCGAAGAGGACGCCGTCGATGCGGTAGCGGACGACGAGGCGTTTTTCGTGGGGCTCGATGTGGATGTCGGAGGCGCCCTGCTTGATGGCGTCGAAGATGAGGAAGTTGACGAGGCGGATGACGGGCGATTCACCGGAGGCTTTTGCGAGGTCGGTGACGTCGTCCTTTTCCTCCTCGACGATTTCGAGCTCTTCCTGGCCCATGTCCTTGATGATTTCGTCGAACTTTTCGCCGGCGTTGCCGTCGGCGGCCTGGGCGTTTTCAATGGCGGCGACGATGTGGGAATGGCAGACGACCGCCACCTTGATGTTGCGGACGTTGAGCTTGCGCTTGATTTCATCGATGAGGAAGACGTCGGCGGGGTCGACCATGCCGAGGGTAAAGAGGCCGCCGGGGCCGTCCTCGCGGTGCAGGCCGCAGCAGCCGCGGGTTTTCATGAAGTCCGGGGGAAGGCTTTCGAAGGCGCGGCGGTCGATGCCCTTGGGATCGATGGCTTCGAAGGGCAGGTTGAGGAGCTCGGCGAGGGCGGTCTGGAGGTGTTCTTCGGAGACGGCGCCCATTTCCAGGAGGATGTGCGAGAGCTTCTTGCCGCGGGTGGTGGTGAGGACGGAGCGGGCCTGTCCCAGTTTGTCGGCGTCGAGCAGGCTGTTGGAGAGGAGGATGTCCTCGAGGGTTTTGCGGTTGCGCGGGGCGGCGGTGGGCGCAGGCGACCAGAGCGCGTGGATGCTTTCGTCGGGGAGATCCGCGACGGCGGCAGGGGCGGCGTCGATCTGGTCTGGCCTGGACATTGCGAGTTTCCGATCGTTGGGCGTTTTCGCGGGGCGTTACTGCGGCTGGCCGTTGGAACGATTGAGCTTGAGCTCGAAGCGGCTGGCGTTGTAGGTGAGCAGGACGCGGTCATTCTGGATTTCGGCGACGGTGAAATCGCCGATCTTGTTGCCGACCGTGAGCATGGTGTTGTTGATCATGGCGGCGGGCTTGCGGCCCAGCATGACGGTCTGGAGCTTGAGCGAGTTGAAGGTTTCGGCGACCTTGCGGAGTTTCTCGGCCTCGGCGGCATTGGTGGTGACGATGGCGACGGCCTCGGCGTTGGGGTTGGAGGGGGTGATGGCGACGGCGCGGGCCTCGTCGTTGGCGAAGGGATCGTGGGGCAGGGCGGGGCGGGTGGCGGTGTCGGTTCCGAGGTAGGAATAGAACATCGCGACGAGCTTGTCGGTGTCGCGAAAGAGTCCCTGGACCTGTTCAGCCTTGCCGTTTTTCTCCAGGAGCTCGGTGATGGCGGACTGGACGAGCTGCTGGCGGGCCAGGGTTTCCGCCGAGGCGGCGCGGGGCTTGGCGTGCATGCCCAGGCCGTAGATCACGGCGAGACCGAGGGCAAAGGCGCCGACGAGGGCGAGGGTGCTTCCGCCGACCTTGGGCTTTCCTTCCCCGGTGGGGATGTACTCGCCGTTGGACTCGGAGTTGAGGCCCAGGGGCATCTGGACATCGTCATCGCCGCTGGGTTGCATGTTCCACTGCTGCTGTGTCATTGGGCCACCGCCACTTTCGCATTGCCGGCTTCGAAGTAGATGGTGAGGGTCATTTCGACGGAGACGATGCCGGGGTTCTTCTCGTCGGAGTCAATCTTCATTTCGCCGATTTTGGTGAGCCGCTTGAGGGCTTCGAGGTCGCAGATGAAGGGATAGAAGCCCTTGGCCATGGGGCCGGTGATGACCATCTTGATGGGCTGTTCGGAGTAGCCGGGGCCGCTGACGACCTTGAGGAGGCGGAAAGACTTGGTGGTCAGGCCGTTTTTCTCGGCGAGGGCGGTGGTTTCGCGGAGGACCTTGTCCATTTCCTTTTCTTCCGGGAGCTTGCGCTGCAGGAATTCAACGGCCTGCCGCAGCTTGTCGATCTGCGCGGCGAGGTTCTTCTCGCCGGAGGTGGCCTTGGCGAGATCGTTGAGCTGCTTGCGCTTGTCTTTGATCTCCTCCATGGCGGCAGCCTTCTGCTCGTTGAGCGGCTTGAACATGCACCAGTAGGAGACGGCGGGCATGGCCAGCAGCAGGATGAAGAAGATCAGGGTGCGGGGACCGAATTGCATAACTCACCTCATGGCGGCGCGGCCGCCGTGCGGGGGACTACCAGGGTTCAGCGAACGGCGACCGGTTCGGGTTCGACACCCTCGCCGGAGAGACGCCGGAGGTCGGCGTCGGGATTGACTTTCATTTCGACGTGGAACTTGCGGACCATGTCGGCGTTGTTGTCGCGGGTGCGTTTGAACTCTTCGGAGAAGAGCAGGTTGACGTCGGAGAGCAGCTTGGACTTCGAGAGGGCGGCGATGTACTGGGCGACGTGGCCGTCGCTGGGCGCGGTGCCGGTGAGATCCAGCGTGACTTCGACCTGGGGCGGTTTGACCGGGGGCGCTTCGCCGCCGGCGGCCTTGGCCTGGTCGATGGCGGCCGGGGGAGCGGCGGCGGCGGCGACTTCGTGGCTCTTGAGTTCGAGCGTGAGGATGTTGAGCCCCTTGGGCTGGAGGGTGGTCAGCTCGGAGAGCAGTGCGGAGCGACGGACGCGTTCCATCAGAGTGGTGGTGAGTTCGGCCTTGGCGACCATGCGGGCCTTTTCCTGGTCCATTTCCTGGGCCTTGGTGATGGATTTGGAGGCGTCTTCGAACTCGGCGTTGACGCGGTCGCGTTCGTCGAAGACGGCGCGCGAGTCGAACTGCTGGTAGACGTAGGCGCCGATGATGCCGGCGATCACGATGACCAGCAGCCCGATGAAGAGGACCGCGGCCCGGGCCGCCTGGCGGCGCTCGACGTAGTCCTCGGGCAGGAAGTTCATGTTGCTGTTGGGGATCTGGCTCATACGTGGTTTCCAGTTTCGAGTTTCTGGTTTCGAGTTAGGACGCTTCGCGTTCGGCGGCGGCCGGGGCGTGGGCAAGACCCACGGCGAGGCCGGCGGCGATCGCCCAACCGGGCTGCGGTTGGCGGAGATCGACGGTCGACTTGGTGGTGCTGTCTTTCACGAGCCGGGCCAGCGGGTCCCCGAGGGTGGCGGGGAGACCGAGTTTCTGGGCGACGTTCTGGCAGAGGGCGACGTAGCGGCTTTCACCGCCGACGAAGATGACGCGGTTGATGGCCGGCGCTCCGCCGTCGGTGCGCGCCGGGTAGATGCTCTCGTAGTAGCGGATGCACAGGCGGAGTTCGGTGATCAGGTGCTCGAGCGGATCGGCCAGGGCGCGGGCGATTTTTTCAATCGCTTCGGCGTCCGGCGCGCCGCCGGCATCGGTGCGGCCGAGGGGATGGCCTTCGGCGGCGCCGCTGATGGCGAGAACCCCCGCGGGCAGACGGGCGGCCTGGGTGTTCTGTCCGGCCCGGACGCGGAGTTCGCGGGCGGCGGCGATGTCGAGTTTCATGGCTTCGGCCACGCGGCGGTTGAAGGTGTCGCCGCCGACGGAAATGTGCTTGGCGAAAGCGAGGTTCTTTCCATGGGCGATGACCACGTGGGTGGCGGCGGCGCCCATGTCGATGAACAGGGTGGAGATGTTTTCATCGCCCTTGCGGCGGGAGAGGTGGGCGAAGCATTCGATGAGGGCGGTCGGCTCGACATGAATGCCGACCACTTCAAGCTTGGCCCGCGAGAGCAGTGCGAGGTGCCGGTCGACGGCATCGCGCGGGGCGGCCATCAGGATGATTTCCTGCTTGGTTTCCTGGTGCTGGTAGACTTCGCCGGCGACGGTGTGGCGGAGCACGGCGCGATGGGGATCAAAGGGAAGTTTGCCGGCGGCCTCGAAGGGGAGGGCCTTGGCGAGTTCTTCGGTGGACATTTTGCCGACGCGAATATGCTGCACGGCCATGTGGCTCGAGGGAAGGCAGGTGACCACCTGCCGGCCTTTGAAGCCGTCGGCCAGCAGGCGCTTGAGGGCGTCGGCGACGAAGGCGTCACGGTCCGCAGACTTGCCGCGGACTTCTTCGGGGATCGTCTCGGAGGCGGCGGCGACGAGGCGGTGCTGATTCTCCTTGGGCTCCACCTGCAGGAGCTTGAGGGTATCGGTGCCGATGTCGACGGCGATCGGGCTTACGCGGCCGGCAAACCAGGAAAGGACCATAGGGGACTCCGGGGGGGAACGGTGGACATCGGCGACGGCGCGGTGAAGCCGCGTTCATCTGTGGTTGTATCGGTGGGGGAAGTTGGGGGGTTGAGGAGAGGAGGGCGGATTCACGGGTGGAGAAGGGGAATGACCGATAAGGGGGAGAGGGAAGGGGCTGCGCGGCCGATTCGGGCCGCGGCGCCGGCGCGCGGCGGATCGCCGGAAACGCACCCTGCTGCGCAGCATGTCGCCGGTTGTTATCGGAAGAAGGCGCTCCTGACGGCGCTGGTTTTACGGCGCCGGAGCGGTGGCGGCCTGTTCGTCGTGCAGTTCCGGGGCGGCGCGGATCTGCTGGACCTGCTTCACGTAGTAGTTGGCCACCGGATCGGACTTCAGCGCCTTGAGCCCGGAGATGACGGTCTCCGCATTCACGACGGCGCCGGTCCAACTGGTGTGCGGCGATCCGGAAAAGAGCGCATCGACGGCGCTTTTGTCCATGGTGTCGTATTTGCGGGCGACAAGTTCGTTGAGGTCGATAAAAGCGGCCTTCTCGTGCTGGGCGACTTCGCGGGCCCAGCCGGCCTGCGTGGTCGCGCTGCGATTGATTTTCCCATCCGCGCCGCGGGAGTTGCGCGGTATGAGCGAGCAGATGACCGGCGTCGCCCCCTTGGCGCGCGTTTCGGCGATGAACTGCCGCAGGTACCAGCCAAAGGTGTGGCTGGTGGTGGGCTGGCCGCCGCGGCCGGTGCCGGTCTGGGTTTCATCACCGGTGCCACGAAGTTCCACCCCGCCGCTGTTGGTGCCGAACTGCAGGATCACGACATCGCCTTTCTTGACCAGGTCGATCATGTTTTTCCACTGGCCCTGGTAGAAGCTGCCGCTGGTGGTTCCGCCGACGGCCCGGTTCACGACGTTGACTTTTTGAGGATCGAAGTAGCCGACAAAGGGCGCTCCCCAGCCCCACTGTCCGGGCCGATCGTCGCCGGTGCCGCTGACGCCGGTGCGGACGGTGGAATCGCCGATCGTCCAGATGGTGGGCAGCTTCGGGTCGTGCGGGACAGGCGGGATGACGCCGAGGCGTGCCGGGGCGGGCGTGGGGATGGGGCCGGTTTGGGTGTAGCGCGGAATGTCCTGGGCGCAGAGGTTGAGGATGCCGGCGTGGGGGGTGACGATGGTCTCGGGGTTGGTGGGATAGACGCGCAGGGCGCCGGTTTCATCGGGCAGGGTGACGCCGGCGGGCGCGGGGGTGGCGGGCGCGGACGTTTGTGCCAGCGCCGCGAGGGCGCACAGGGGGATGAGGGCGAATCGGGATGTTTTCACGGGCAATCCTCAGGCTGATGCGATGCAGGGCACGAGAACTAAACGTTGGTCAAGGGGGTTGTGTTGCCGCTGTCGGCCCGCACGAAAAGGCCCAGGGACAAAAACGGCTCATCGGGCCGGCGGCGGGGGCCTGCGCTCGTTGGCCGCCGCCCATGCGAGCAGCTCTTTGTCCGGATCCGCCGGGGCGAAGGGCGTTCCGCACTCCGGGCACTTGTCGCCGGTAAGACTGCGCAGGGCGTAGCCGCAGGATTTGCAGCGGCCCTCGGCGAGGGCGATGAAAATCTGGAGACGGCAATCGGGGCACTGGCCGCCGTTGGCGGGAATGCGGTGCGCGCCGCCGCAGCGCGGGCAGGTGAGCGCGACGTCCGGCCCCGCGTCCACGGGCGGCTGGTGAGCGAAGGGGATGCGGCGGCGCAGGCCCGCGTAGGCGACCAGCGGCAAGGTCACCAGCGAGACCACGGCCGCAGGCAGGCGCAGCCAGGAAAGCAGGTCGAGGAAAAGGTAAGGCGTTTGGCGAGGAAGAATCATGAGCAACACGAGCGTGCCGTAAAACGTGAGCAGGGCGATGGCGGTTGTGAGCTGCAGGCGGAAGCCCCGCGGCCGCAGGATGGGGATAAACATCAGTCCCAGCAGCGCGCAAAGCGTGCAGAGATTGGAGGCGATGGTTGCGAGGTCCAACATGGTGAGCGAACCCGCGATCGGCTGGCGCCCCAGCAGAAAACAGTAAAGGCCGGTGCAGAGCAGGTTGAGTGCGACGACAAACAGGCAGGCATAGGCCAGCGGGAGGAGCCGCCGGAGATGCAGCAGCAGCGTGGCGACGAACAGGGCGGGCATGGCCGCCACCAGCGTGTAGGCGATAAAAACGGTGAGGGCGCCGGTGAAGCCGCCCCAGCTGAAGGCGTCCGGGCGGTCGAGGGGGTTGCGGTTGGTGTAATGGAGGATGGAGGCGACGATCAGGAGGAGGACCGCACCGGGAAGAATCCATGCACGCCACACGGGGGAACTCTCCGCGGTGACGGCGCTCTCGGGAGGAGTGGTTGGCGGCTGGGTCACGATCGCTCCGATGCAATGCAGCGTTGCGCAGGCGATTTGCGGCAAATAAGATGGTAACCGCGCCCGCCGGGACCGAAAGACAATTCCGGAAAACGATCACCATCTCAGAATGCGCCGCCTGCCAGCCCTACTGCGGGACTTTACGTTGCGGATGCAGCAGGTCGATGGGCGCGTTGTCGCGCGGCAAAACCTTAAAGGGATTCATCACGTCGGAAGGCACGAGGGCCGTGCGGATGGCGTGCATCGCGGCCAGCGAATCGACGGTGAACATGTCGCGCATGAAAGGGAGTTTTTCGATGCCCACGCCGTGCTCCCCGGTGAGGGCGCCGCCAACGGAGATGCAGTGCCGCAGAATCTCGGCGGAAGCCGCGAGGGCGCGTCCGACGGAA
Source organism: Planctomycetota bacterium (assembly GCA_048498455.1). Taxonomy (GTDB): domain Bacteria; phylum Planctomycetota; class Phycisphaerae; order WQYP01; family WQYP01; genus CALCHA01. Next base: position 17,905 of record JBEHXY010000006.1, read on the forward strand.
TCGGGATTGGCTTCGTCATACATCAGCACGGGATGCACGTTGCCGTCGCCGGCGTGAAAGACGTTCGTGGCGCGCAGGCGGTGACGGTGGCAAATCTCGGCGATGGCGGCGATGACCTCGGGCAGCTTGGAGCGGGGAACGCAGGCGTCCTGGGTGCAGTAGGAGGGGGAAATCCGCCCGATCGCGCCAAAGGCGCGCTTGCGGGCCGACCACAGTGCGGCCCGCCGCGCGGGATCGCGGCTGGTCTCGACGCTCGCGGCGCCCTGCTGCTTGCAGATCCGCTCGACCTGCGCCAGGTCCTCATCCAAGGCGCCGCCTTCGCCCGGCGCGCCGGCGCTCCCGGGCCCATCCACCTCGATCACCAGCAACGCCTGCGCGTCCTTCGGGAAACCCAGGCGAAACGCCTCCTCCACAATCTGGATCATCGGTCCATCCATCATTTCCAGCGCGGCGGGCGTGATCCCCGCGGCGATGATGTCGGCGACCGCCTGGCAGGCATTCCTGGTGGAATCGAAGATCGCCAGCGCTGTCCGGAAGGCGCCGGGCTTGGGCGTCAGGCGGCACCAGACCTTGGTGATCAGGCCGAGCGTCCCTTCCGAGCCGCAGAGCAGCCCGGCGAAATCAGGCCCGAGCGCATGTCCGTGCGGGCCGCCGAGCGTGTGGATTTTCCCATCCGCGGTGACGACCTCCAGCCCCAGCAGGTGGTTGGCCGTCACGCCATACTTGAGCGTGTGCAGGCCTCCGGCATTGGTGGCGACATTGCCGCCGATAGTGCTCGCCCGCTGCGAGGAGGGATCCGGGGCGTAGTGATAGGGCGAATTCTTCACCGCATCGGAGAGCGCCGAATTGGTGACGCCGGCCTCCACCAGGGCGCAGCGGTTGGGGATGTCGATCGAGAGAATGCTGTTCATCCGCGCGGTGGAAATCTGGACGCCCGGCGTGACCGGGACAATGCCCCCGGTGAGGCCCGTGGCCGAGCCGCGGGGCAGGATGGCGACGTTGTGCGTTCGACAGATGTTTACCGCGGCGACGACCTGCTCGATGCTTTCGGGAAAAACCACGGCCAGCGGCGTCGCGCGCGGAATGGTGAAGCCGTCGCATTCATAGACGATCAGCGCATCGGGATCGGCGATGATCGCGGATTCCGGAAGTGCTGTGCGAAGGGCCGCCACCACCTGCGAGGACGCGTTCGCGCTGATCGTGGTCATGAACGGGTTCGCTCAAACCAGGAGAACACCGGAAGAGACACCGGCGTGGAAACGGGGAAGGGGCCGGGCCGGGAAACTCGGGGGCGGGACATGGGCGCGGCTCAGTGGCCGTGATTCTCGTGGTCGCTGTCGGCGGCGCCGATCATCCAGGGGACGCTGAGAATCGCAACAATGCCCGCGAAAAAACAGGTGCCAATAAGGGCTTGCAGGATCATGGGTTCCTTTCCGGGAGTCTGAAGTTACTTGTACCCTTTCGGGCCGCCATCCTTGAAATACTTCTCCTGGATGGCCTTGTGCATGTCGACGTTGTTGATGTTCGCCAGCGTGCAGAGCCAGGCAAACACGTCGGCGAATTCCTCTTCCTTGTTCTGCTGGTCGACGTCGTGGAGGGCCGAGGCCAGTTCGCCCACTTCCTCCATGAACCAGCCGAAGGTCGGCCACGTGCCGCGCTCGCCATCACGCTGGCCATAGCGGGTGCGAATGTGCTCCTGGAACTCTTTGATGGTCATGGCGCGCGGCCTCGATGAAAGCGTCGGTCAGAGCAAGGGCGCATTGTAGCCCCACCCGCCCGAACGCTCCACGTCACGACGCCCGATCATCCCATGTTACTGCGTCAGCCACTTTTTCGCGGCTGAGTCCGGTCGCAGGGCGATGGCTTTTTTCGCTGCTTCCGCGGCGCCCGGCGCGTCGCCGCTGAGCCCCCGAGCGTCCGCGAGCCCTTCCCAGCACACCACCTGCTGCGGCTGGATGTCCGCCGCGTCCTGGAAATACTGGATCGCGTCGGCGGGCTTCTTTTGCGCGATCAGGATGTGCCCCAGCGCCAGGTGGTTGAGCGCGTTGTAGGGGTTGATGCGCAGCGCCCGGTAGGCGGCCGTGCGCGCCTCGGCCAACTGGTCCTGCTCGACATAAAGTTCCGACAGTCGCCGCGGCACGCGGTCGTCCTTCTGTTCGTGGCGGCAGAGTTCTTCGAGCTGCGCCGTCGCGTTTTTCGTGTCTTTCTTCAGCAGGTAAATGCCCGCGAGGTTCGTATAGCTCGCATCGTCCAGCGGCCGCAGATGCTGCAACTGGATGAACCACTTCTCGGCGTCGTCGTAGTCCTTCCGCCCCATCGCCAGCAGGCCCAGCGTCCGCACCGCCACCGGCCGCTGGGGATCGTCCTTCACCACCGATTCCAGCATTTCCCGGCCCTTGTCCTTCTCCTTGCGCGAAAGCACCGTGCCGAGCAGTTCCCGCGCGCGGACATTTTTCGGATCCGCCGCCACGGCTTTTTCGAGCTGTTTCTGCGCGCCGGCCATGTCGTTGCTGCTGGCCAGAAGCCACCCCAGCTTCACCAGCGTGTCCGCATCGTTCGGGTTCTTCTTGAGCGCCTCATCGAGCTCCGCGCGCTTCGGCAGCGGCTCGTTGGGCAACCCCCACGATTCGATCTGCTTGCCCGCCCAGACGTGGAACTCCTTGTCCATGTCCTCCATCGTTTTGCCATAGGCCGCCGGCCACGCCTGCCCCTCGGTCTTGCCGTCGTGGAAGGCCTTGAGGAAGTCCAGCATCTTGGGAAGGCCATAGTTCGCAACGAGATATTCATACAGCCACTGCGATTCCATGTAGGCCAGCTGCCGGTCGATGGAACGCTTGGGTTTGATGAATCCCCAGTTGAGGTCGGCGATCTTGAAGAGCGTGCCCGCGCGGTAATTCGAAGCCAGCAACTGGCAGTTTTCCCAATCGCGCGGGGATTCCTCCTGGTTGCACGCCGCGGCCTCGGTCAGCCAGTGCGGAATGCGGTTGTTGGTCATCGCCAGCGTAACAGTGTGCGTGTATTCGTGGCGAAGCACGCGGGCCCAGTCGAAGGGCCCCATCAGGTATTGCGCCCCGCCGCGCGGAACATCCATCGCAATTACATTGCCGGTGCACGCCCCCACCGTGCCGATCCACGGCAACCCCGTCGTGCGCACGCCGAACTGCTCGTGGCTCGGGAACATCTCGATCTGCGTGGGCGCCGGCAGCGTCGTGATCTGGAAGTAGGACCAGATTTCCGGCCGCACTTTTTCCAGCCAGTCAATCGCCAGCTCCGCCAGCACCTGGTCCTTGCGGTCATACCGGATGATGAACGCCGGCTGGTTGGAGCCCGGCGCCAGCCGCGATTTGCTCTCCAGCGTCGCGAACTTCGAAAGAATATCCAGCAGCGTTATCTGGTTGTATGCCCGCAGGTTGTAAGGATCGATCGAGAACGACTTGTTGTACGCCGCCCGCGCCTTGTCCTCCTGGCCGGTCTCCAGGTACAGCTGCGCCAGCGCCGACGAGGGCTCAGACCACCACGCCGCGGTGCTGTCGGCCTGGGTGTAAAGTTTCTCGGCCTCCGGATACTGCCGCGCGTCCCGCAGAATTTCCCCCGCCTCAAAGAGCGCCACCGGATGCGGCCCGCCCCCTGCCCCCAGCGTCAGCGCATTGAGCTGCGCCTGCATCTTTTCCCGATCGTTGAGCAGGTAATACGCTCCCGCCAGCCACCCCCGCGCCTTGGCATAGCCGGGATCGCGCCCCACCGCTTCCAGCAGCGGCGCCACCGCCTTCTCCGGCAACCGTTCCTTCAACAGCAGCCGCCCCTTGTACGCGGCCACCGCCGCCGTGTCCGCCCGCTCGGCGATGTCGTCCAGCATCCGGCTGGCGCCTTCGAAGTCGTAGCCCTCCAGCGCATGGTCCACCGCGAGGAAGCGCGCATGGGTCTCGTTGGGATTCAGATCCAGCACTTCGTTGAGCACGGGCCCGGTGTCTTTGTCGTTGTGCGCGGCGGCCAGGATGTCCGCCTCCAGCAGCTTCGAGGGCCAGTAGGTGGCGTCATTCTGTGAAATCTGCGACAGCATGAACAGCACGCTGCGATGCTTGTCGCGTCCCGTCGCCGTGAGCACCCCGTCGCGCTCGATCGCAAACGCGATCTGCGTCGCCGCAAAGGGATCCTCCGGCACGTCGCCCTCCGCCAGCGGCGCCAGCTTCTCGTAGATCGCCGCCGCCGCCGGATACTCCGCCGCGTCCTCCAGCGCCTTGCCATAGGCCGCATAGACCGCGACCACCTCGGCATCGAGGTTCTTCTTGTCCAGTGTGGGATGGCCATCCACGAACGCCTTCAGCAGCGAGCGCGCCTCCGTGCGCTTGCCCGAGGCGATCAGCGCATCGGACTGCAGACGGGTCATCTTGGCGGTGGAGCGCTGCTCCGTGGAGAGCGCCGCCGCCTTGCTGGTGAACCGCTCAAGGTCCTGCCGCCGCCCCTGCCGCAGAATGCTTTCAAGGTAGCCTTCGATGTATTGCTGGTTCGCCGGTTCGGTGCGAACCAGCTCCGCGTAGCGCGCTTCCGCCTGGTCGTAAAGACCAAAGAACAGCAGCTTCCGCGCCCGCACCGGCGGCGTGAAATAGGGCTGGTTCGTCAGCGTGTTCGCCAGGCTCTTGGGCTGCGGCTTGGCCAGCTTTTCCATGCCCCGCACCAGCGACAAATCCCCGATCGCGTTGCGGATGTCCCCCTGCTCCTTCTTTTCCGGCGGCGCGTCGGGCTTGTCCGGCTTGTCCGTATCGGTCGGCTCGTCGGGCCCATCCGGGGCGACCGCAGGGGCAGGCTCGTCCGCCGCATGCAGGCGGCCACTCTGCCAGCCGGCCCCCGTGGCCAGCAGCGCGGCGGTCACGGCGGCAGTCAATTGCCAGCGATACAGCATGATGAATCTCCCCGTCTCAACCCGCAGCCGCGGGCGGTGCTTCCAGTGGTTGGTCTCCCGGCGGCCCGCCGGGTTCCCGCCCCGCCCTGGAGATCAACCCCCCTGCCGCCCTTGTGTTGCACCCGTTCTCGCCCCCGCCCGCGCGCTTTTACGCAATACGGCGGTGATACACCCACCATTCCAGCAGCAGGATTCCCAGCGCCGCCGTCGCCACCCATGGCCAGATTTCCTTGTTGATCGTCGCGATGCTGGTGGCCTCTTCGACGTTGCCGCCCGAGGTCGTCTGTAACGAGCGCGGCCGGATGTCCGATTCCGTCGCCGAGAGCACGTTGACGGCAAAGCTCGCCTGCTTGTTATTGGGCGCCGCCACATCGTAAAAACCCACCTTGTCCGTCCCCGCGTACTCCACCGAATTGTTCTGGCTTTCCACCGCCACCACCGACCCATCCGGCTGGCTGATCCGCACCTGCGCCCCGGGTGTGTCCCCCCCGATGTCCCACAGCCGCGCCGGCGTCCCCGCCGCCAGGATCTCCGGCATCCCGATGTAATGCCGCATCCGCGTCTCGTTGAGCACGTTCTGCAGAAAAATCAGGAACGTCGGCAGCTTGTACCAGTTGCTCTCCAGCAGCGGGCTGAAGGCCACGAAGTAACGCCGAACCCCCGCGATGTCCTTGTACGCGATCAGCGGCGACTCCGGGGCGCTCACCAGCTCCGTCGCCTGCGGATCCCGCTCCAGCGTCAACGCATGCGACAGCCGCAACTCGTTGAGCTCCACCGCCGCCATCAGCGGACTCTCCCGGTTCGTCCGCAGCACCACCGGCTGGTCGCTCTCCGAAAGCACCTTGAACCCGCCGACCTCCCCGGCCCCGGTCACCGACGGCCGCAGGATCAGCGTGTCGATCCGCGGCATCTTGTCCGCCGGCGGAAGAAACTCGTCGAAGATCACCAGGTCCGCATCCATGTTCGGCTTGTAGGCCCCCGGCGCCTGGATGTCGCCCTGCGCCTTGCCCACGCTCACCAGCGTCTTGACGAACTTCTCCAGCATCTCGTTGCCGGGCGTCACCAGCACCACCCGCGGCAGCCGCGTCGGCTCCAGCAGCCCGTACGCCGTGTTGTCCAGCGGAAAATCGTCGTCCGTGTCGTCCACCTCCACCAGCAACTTCCCCGGGTCCGACACCACCTTCTCAAACACCGCCGCCCCCTGCCCGTTCGGCGGCAGCGTCACAAAACGCGCCTGTCCCGGCAGGTAATTCGCCTTGTCGTTGAGCGCCAGCATGATCCCCACCTTGCGCTCCGCGTTCCATCCATTCTTCAACCCCACGAACACCTGGTACGACCGCGGTTCCTTCGCCAGCGGCATCACCGACAACGCCGTGATCCCCACGCTGTGGTCCGACGACCCGATCTTCACGAACTGCAGCAGGCTGTTGTCCGTCCCCATCGCATCGGGAACCCGCACCCCCGCGCCATCCGAAAACAGGTACACCTTGCCGGCCGCCAGCGCCTCGGTCTTTGCCGCCCCCGCCGTGGCCGCCCCGATCGCCCGCAAACTCGTGCTCGCCAGCAGCAGCGACTCCGACAAGTCCGTGGTAGTGTCCGCGGGCTTCACGCTGTCGATCAGCGTCTTGAGTTCCGATTTGCTGCTGGTGAACCCCGAGCGCACCTGCGAAAGCCCGCCCCCGTCGGCGATCAGCATGAACCGGTCGCCCGGACGCATCGCATCGACCAGCTTCTTCGCTTCGGTCTTGGCCCGTTCCAGGCGGGTCACCCCCCCCGTGTCCCCATCATGGGTCTGCATGCTGGCGGTGGCGTCGATCACGATCACCCCGGCCTTGCTCTGACCCGCTTGCGCCTGCACCACCGGACGCATCAGCGTGAACACCAGCGCCGCCAGGATCAGCAGCTGCAACAGCAGCAGCAGGTTGCGGCGCAATTTCTGAAACGGCGTGCTGGCCTGCATGTCCGCCAGCGTCCTGGACCACAGCAGCGTCGACGACACCCGCAAATCCGGCCGACGCTGACGCAGCAGATACAGCACCACCAGCGGAATCGCCAGTAGCCCCATCAGGCCCCAGATCGGCGTGAGAAAAGTCGGCAGGGACATAGCGGTTTCGCGCGTGCTCGCAGGCCTCCAGCTCCCCCTGTCCCCGCCCTATCATAGCATCCGCAGGGCGGTGGGGTATCGCCCGAACCGCCACCCTTTTAAGATTGCAGCATGAACACGCTTCGCAATATCCTCTTTTTCGTATTGTGCTTCGCGATCGGCGCCGCCGGCGTCATGCTCGTGCGCCACTTCCAGTCGACCCCCAGGGCCGCGGAACCCGTCGTCGTCCGCCTCGGTGTGCCGCCCGCGTTTCGCGGCTTTGAGCTGCCCGCTGCCGGTGCCACCGAGGCCCTCACCGGATTCCCCGACCTCCACGCCACCGCCGTGGCCCTGGAATATGGCGATGGTTCGCGCCTCGCCGATGCCGCGAAAGCCGCCCACGACGCCCACCTCAAGCTGGTGCTCGTTCCCGGCATGGCCGCCATCGGCCCGGCCTTTTCCGCCCAAAGCCCCTACCCCAAGCCCCTTCCCGCGATCGCCGCCGAGGCCCAGAACGCCGGCGTCGACGTCCTCTGCATCTCCTGGCTTAACCAGGATCCCGACGAAACCTGGTGGCGCGGCCAGATCGCCGCCGTCCGCAAAGCCTTCACCGGCAAACTGATCCTCGCCACCAACGACGACACTGCCCCCGCGGTGGGCATCTGGGATGCCGTCGATTACCTCGGCATCACCGGCCCGGTCGAATTGCCGCGCCGCCTTCCCGGGGCCAACCAAAACTACAGCGTCCGCGATGCCCGCGTGCTCTGGGCCGCCAAACTCGACGAATGGGAAAGCCTCGCCGCCCGCAACGCCCGCCCCCTCATGCTCCTGAACATGCAGCTTCCCCCCAACCCCGGCGCCACCCTTCCCGCGCCCGGCGCCGACGCCGCTGCCCCCCCGCCGGGCCTCGGCAACACCTTCTACGAGGCCCTGCTCCTGGAAACCCGGGGTCGCAAGGTCACCGAAGGGCTCTTCATCTGTTGGCCCAACGAAGGCGGCGTGCGCAACATCCTCCCGCGCGTCACCGCCCTCTGGGATGCCCGAGCCCCCGAGCCTGCCGCACCCGCCACGGAAACCGCCGAACCCTGAGGCGAAAACACATTCCCTCATGCCGGCTGGTTGAACGCTCCCAGGTTGAAGGCCGCCAGCGCGTTGAACCCCGCCAGCGCCGCCTCCAGCGACGTGAAGTGCGAGCCATCCCGCCCGCTGATGAACCGCAGCCGGTTGGTCCCCTGCGTGTTGACCACCAGGTCATCCACGCCGTCCCCGTTCACATCCAGCGACGTGAGATAAAACCCCGTCGTGTTCACGAATGACGCCTCGTAGGGATTGAACGCAAAATAGCGTCCCGTCGTCCCCACCTTGTAGCCCTGGATGATCGAAGCCGAATGCGGGCCAAACGCCGTGGCGATCTCCGCCTTCCCGTCCAGATCGTAATCGCCCATCGAGATCACCGTCCCGCCGGTGTAATTCGTCGGGCCGATCACCTGCGAGAACAGCAGCGTCGACGTGCCGCCCCCATACACCCGCACCTGCGAAGCCGCCCCCGGCCCCGTCGCCACGCCCACGTCCGCGTTCCCATCCCCGTTGACATCCCCCGTGGCCACCTGCACCCCGCCGGTGAAGGTGGAGGGAAACGCAAAGAAGGCCGTGAGCTGCGACCCGTCCGCCCCCGAAAACTCCTTCACCACCGGCCCGCCGCCCGCGCCCGGCGCCGTCACGATGTCCGCGTGTCCGTCGCCGTTCACATCGCCCACCGCCAGGTTCACCCCGCCGCGAAACGCGATGTCGAACGCCAGGAAGCTCCGCAGCAGATCGCCCGTCGCCACGTCAAAGACCTTCACGAACGGCGCACCCCCCTGCCCCGGCACGGTGATCAGGTCGGGAAAACCATCCGCATTCACGTCGCCCACCGCCACCCGCACCGTCCCGTTGAACCCCGCATAGGGCAGGAGGGTCCGCAGCGCCCCGGTTTTCACATCGATCACCCGCACGATGCCTCCCTGCCCCGGCGCCGCCCCCAGCGCCAGCGACGCCGACGGCAACACCACCGCATGCAGCGTCGAGGTCGACGTGTTGTGCAGCGAATCCCCGTTGTACGTCGCCACCACCGTCCTCGTGCCCGGCGGCAACCGCAGCGTGATCGTCGCCGAATATGTGAACACCGGCTGCCGCGTGAGGTTCTTCAGCGCCACCGTCCCATACGTGGTCGTTCCCCCATCCGTGAACGTCACCGTTCCCGACAAGGGCCCCGGCACCGACGACACCACGTACGCCGTCGCCGTCGGGTTCGCATAGTTCACGGCAATCAGCGTGTTGGCCGCCAGCAGCACGCGCTCTTCGCACGCCTCCACCAGCAGCGGGGCGCTCCGCGAAGCACGGGCAAACCGGGACACACGAACCTGACGCGCTGCTTCCATGAGGATTCTCCTGTTGTGACCAAAGCCCACGGGATCAAATGCACCCGCAATCTATCGCCTATTTATCGCCTATTTGGTTGTCGCCGGCCCGCCCACGCCGGGGATCACTGCTTCATCCACGCCACGGATCTTCACGTGCAATTCCCACGGCGGCGGCCCCAGGTCCGGCTGCGCAAAAGTCGCGGTCGTCAAACCTCTCGCCTCCTCCGGACCAATCGGAATCCCCGCCCCCAGCCCGAACCCGACATGCCCCGTGCCCAGCCCCACTCCCGGGAACACCCCGTTCGACCGCGAAAACCCGGGATACACGATGTTCGCCGGATGCACGATCGCTCCATCTCCCCGCCGCACGAACACCTCTTCCAGACGACCGCCATCGGTGTCGACCGAGAAGCCCACGGCATTCTGCAGCGGCGTATAGTCCGCAAACACATGCGCGTTCCGGGGCTGGGGAATCGCCCGGTAGCGGAGGTTGTAACTGTTGCACCCCCCCGCGCACGCGGCCACGACAACCAGCGACAACAGCGTCATCAGGCGAGCCATTCACGACCTCCGCGCAATCCAGCACCCCCGCCCGATTATGCCGCGCCCTGACTTAACCGCCAAATCCGCCAATAAACGCCGAATTCGGCAGCAGCAGCGTGCTCGGAAACAGCGTCCCGATCTGCACCCGCGTCAACCCGCTGAACACCGCCGGCCGGAACGATCCCACCGACGAGCCCACCACGATGTCCGGCACTCCGTCGCCGTTGTAATCAAACGTCGACAGGTTCAATCCGCCTGTCGCAAACTGCGATCCCGCGAGGAACGACCCGATCGGCGCATTGGTCCCGCTGGAGAAGACCTGCACCTGGGGCAGAGCGCCGGCGCCCGGCGCCGTCACGATGTCCCCCACCCCGTCGCCGTTGATGTCCGTCACCCCCACGCTCATCCCCCCGCGGAAGGTCGGGGTGAACCCGAAGAACGACCGCTCCAGCCCCCCGAAGCGCGCGTCGAACACCCGGATCCCCGGTCCTCCGTCCGAGGCCGGCGCCGTGATGATGTCCGTCACCCGATCGCCCGTCACGTCCCCGCCCGCCACGTTCACCCCGCCACGAAAGGCCGCGTCATAGGCGAAGAAACTCGACAACAGCAGCCCGGTCCGACCGCTGAACACCTCCACGCCCGGCCCGCCGCCCGGGCCCGCCCCCACGATGATGTCCTGCGCCCGGTCCCCATCCACATCCGCCAGCGCCACGTTCACCCCGCCCCGGAAGCGCACGTCGAACGCATAAAAGTTCCGGATGGCTGTCCCCGTCGACAGGTCAAACACCCGCACGAACGGCGTCCCGCCCGGGCCCGCCGCCGCCACCACGTCGGGTATCCCGTCCCCATTCACATCCCCCACCGCCACGTGCACGCCGCCGGTGAAGCCCGGGAACGGCTCGAACCGCCGCAGCACCCGCCCGGTCGCCGTGTCGAACACCGTGATGCTGCTGCTCACCTCCACCGGCGAACCCACCGCCACGATCCGCCGCGCCACGTTCGTCAGCACCACGCTGTTCGACGTGCTCACCGCATGAAACGCGTCCCCGTTGTAGGTCGCGCGGATCGTGTGCGAGCCCAGTGTCAGCAGCGACAGCGGCATCGCCACGGTCACCTGCCCCAGCGCCGGGTTCGATGTGCTCGTCGTCGCCGGAGTCACCGGCAGCGTCGCCAGGATCGCGCCGTTGGTCGTCGTGAACGTCACCGTTCCCGTCGGCAGGTTGTTGGCATTCGACGACTGCACCCGCGCCACCAGCGCCACCGTCAGCCCGTTCTGCACCGTCGCCGACAACGTCGTGAACGTCACGATCGTCCCCGGACCCGGCGTGAGAATGCTCGGCGTCACCGCATGCAGGATCGGCGAGGCGCCCGCCTGCGGCGCCTCTCCCACAATCACCGGTACGGTCGACAAGAGCGTCCGCGACTCCAGCGATTCCAGCAGCACCTGCGTACGATGGTCACGACCCCGGCCACGGCGTTCCATGAGACATCCTCCAGTAACACTCCCCATCCCCTGCAACGCCCATACCCCATCTGTAGCGCATTT
>JBEHXY010000007.1:0-27004 GCA_048498455.1 Planctomycetota bacterium
TGAGGCCGGGTTTGCCGGCTTTGCCTTCGGTGCCGGGGAGTTCGGGGATGTAGGAGACGATCATGTCGGATTGGCGGACGAGCATGAAGTCGCGGGCGTAGATTTGGCCGTCGATGTCGGGGACGATCTGGAGGAGGTCGGCGACTTTGAGTTGGAGAGGGGGGGAGTCCTGAGTCCTGAGTCCTGAGTCCTGAGTGATTGGGGGGGCGATGGCGGGGGCGTTGAGGAGGTCGCCGAAGTTGTGTTGGGCGGTTTTGATAGGGTCGCCGGGGAAGATGGTGAGGGTCTGTTTGCCGGTGGAGGCGGCGCGGATGGCGAGGTCGGAGAGGACTTTTTCGTCGACGTCGCCGGGGTCGAAGGCGATCATTTTCTGGGCGATTTTTTCGCGGAAGGCGTCGATTTCGGCGAGGGTGTCGGGGAGGTCCATGACGTGGGACATGGGGAAGGAGGGGTAGACGGTTTTCATATTGGGGCGGAAGAGGAGGCGGTAGAGGGTTTCGGCGGTGGGCTTGGTGCGGCCGCGGGAGAGGCAGAAGAACTGAGAAGTTTCGAGTTTCGAGTTTCGAGTTTCGAGAGCGGCTGCGCCGCTGGGGGGTCTTCTGATGGAGCGGGCGAGGAGTTCGGTGGCGAGGATTTCTTCTTCGCGCCAGACCATGAGGTCTTTGAGGGAGTGTTCGAAGTCGTGGTCGCGGAGCATGCGTTGGTGGACGGTTTCGATGTTGTCGACGAGGCAGACGTAGAGGTCGGCGTCGAAGAGGGCGAGCTGGTCGAAGTCGAAGGCGGAGAAGAGGCCGTGCTTCCAGCGGAAGGTGGCGTGGGTGTTGACGACGACGTGTTTGTGGTTGTTCATATCAGCGAGGACGTCGCGCATGACGGCACGGCGGAGGGAGTTGAGGGTGGCGAGGGGGAGGTCGAGGATGCGTCCGGGGCGGACGGTGGGGGCTTCGCGGTACATCATGTCGCCGATGTTGTAGACCTTGAGGTCTTCGCCGTTTTGTTTAGCGATGCGTTGGACGGCTTCGAGGAATTGTTTTTTATCGAGGCCGATCTGGCCGGTGACGATTGCGCGCATGGGGGGCCTTTCGGAGAGGGCAAGGATGATGGGGGATTGTAGCGGAAGGGAGGGGAGGTCGTCATGGGATCAGGGGGCGGGTGCGGGGGCGGGGAGGAAGAGTTGGCGGAAGTCGGCTTCGGAGATGTTGGGGGGGCGGAGCGGGGAGAGGTAGGAGTTAATCGCGGCCTGGGAGTCGGAGCCGGGGATGGGCTGTCCCTGGAGCTCGTGCACGATGATGCGGAGGTCATCGATGGTGGCGCGAGCGAGTGGGGCGGTGGGGTCGGGGGGAGGTTGCTGGGCGAGCCATGCGGGGAAGCCGGGGATATCGGCCTTGTTGCCGCGTTCGCGGGTGTAGGCTTGCCAGGCGTAGCCGAAGACGTTGCGGATCTTTTCGGTATTGAAACTCCTGAGGGGCTGGCCGTTTTTGGCGCGCATGGGGTTGCCGTGATCGTCGAGTACGGGGGCGAGGAAGACGCGGCGGTAGGCCTGGACCAGGGCGGGGGGGGGCACGTGGGACCTGCCGGGGATGGTGTTGACGATGTAATACTGGAGGGAAAGCTCGCCGGGGTTGTCGGTGATCCTGGCGACGGCGACGATGTTTCCTGGGCCGTCGTCGGCGCGGGAGGCGCGGGAGACGTAGTCCTTGAGGGCTTTGACGTCGAGGATATCGGGTCCGCCCTGGGCGAAGGGTTTGATGGGGGAATGGTTGCGGATTTGGTCATACTCGGGGAGGTTGACGCGTTCCTCGGGGGTGCGGAAGCCGCCGTCCCAGAGGATGGTTTGGACGTCGGTGACGTAGCCGAGGGTGATCTGGAGGTGGAGGACGGAGCTGCCGGGCGGACGGAGGTCGCGGCCGAGCTGACTGATGTCCTTTTGGTCAGCGGCGACAAAGACCGCTTCGATGCCGCGATCATTGAAGAAGTGGGCGATCTGCACATAGAGCTGGACGAGCGTGGCCAGGGTGATGGCGTGGGGGCCTTGTTTGCCGATGTCGGAGAGTTTGAGCTGGAGGGTGGGGAGACCCTGGTGCGGCGGGGTGAGAGCGTTGTCCTGGACGGCGAAGGAAAGGGAGAGGTTGAGGAGATCGGCGAGGGGTGGGTTGGCGGGATCGGGGCGGGGGTAGTCGATGCTGATGGAGGAGACGGGGTATTGGACCATATAAGCGGGGAGGGTGGCGAGTTCGGCGGGGTAGTCGATCACCGGGGCGGCGGGTTCCTTGAACTCGGGGCGTTCGAGGATGACAACATCGCCGAGGAAGCCCTCATCAGTGGTCGAGCGGCGAGGGTTGAAGTCGGTGGGGTTGAGGCCGAGGCTGGTGAGGGTGAGGGCATCGGTGGTTTGGAGTTCCTTGCGGTAGCGATCGGCGGCGGTTTGTGCGAGGTCGCGGTCGTGGGCGGCCTGGATGAGGGCTTCGCGGGCGATGTCGCGCTGGGCGTTGGCCTGGTTGTGGAGAATCCAGAGGGCAATGCTGGAGACCAGCAGCAGGAGCATGAAGAGGAGGAAGGAGGCGGCGGCGGCGCGGTAGCGGTAGAGGGTGCGGCGGAGGAGGTAGATGGCGCTGTCGCGTTTGGCTTCGATGGGCTCGTCGTGGAGGTAGTGCTGGAGGTCGCGGCCGAATTCGCCGGCGGACTGGTAGCGGCGTTCGCGGTCCTTGGAGAGGGCCTTCATGGCGATGGTTTCGACTTCGTCGTCGATGGGGCATGCGGCGTGGCGGCGGCGGGAGGAGCGGGCGACGCCCTGTTCGAGGGTCCAGGTGCGGGTGAGGGGTTTGGGGAGGGTGTTGGCGATGTGGGAGAGGATTTCGGCCATGCCTCCGATGACGGGGTAGGGGTATTGGCCGGTGAGGAGTTCGTAGAGGATGACGCCGAGGGCGTAGACATCGGTGCGGATGTCGACGAGGTCGGGGTTGCCGCGGGTTTGTTCGGGGGACATGTAAGGGAGGGTTCCCATGAGCTGGCCGGTGACGGAGACGAGGGTGTCGGGGGCTTCGGCGATCTGCTTGGCGAGGCCGAAGTCGAGGATGCGGACGTTGCCGGCGTCGTCGACGAGGATGTTGGCGGGCTTGAGGTCGCGGTGCATGACGCCCTTCTGGTGGGCGTGGTTGACGGCTTCGCAGACGATGGAGAAGAGGGCGAGGGCCTTCTCGAGGGGGAGTTTGTTCTGCTGAACGAAGGTGGTGATGGGCAGTCCTCGGACATAGTCCATGGCGTAGTAGAGGTGTCCGTCGGCGGTGACGCCGCTGTCGAAGACGGCGACGATGTGGGGATGGCGGAGGGTGGCGACGAGCTCGATTTCGCGTTCGAAGCGGTGCCTTGCGGAACGGGCGGCGTAGGGGGAATTGAGGAGGACCTTGATGGCGACCTTGCGGCGTGGGGCGTGCTGGATGGCCTGGTAGACGACGCCCTGGCCGCCCTCGCCAATGCGTTTGAGGACGGTGTAGCCCTTGATGACGGGGAGGCGGGCGGCGCTATCGAGGAGGGCGTCGAAGTCGATGGGCTCGGCCTTGATGGCGGGAGCGGGGGTGGGATCGAGAACCGCATCGGGCGCGGCGATGGTGGGACGTGCGGCGGCGGCCGCGATGCGGTCGTGGAGCTGGGGAAGCAGGTGGGACCAGGGGGCGCAGAGTTCTTCGGGAGAGCGGGCGCCGGCGGCTTGCTGCCAGCGTGCGAAGAGCTCGTCGATGGTGGGTGGCGGCTCGTCCATGAGAAGGCATCTCCGCAGGCCGGAATGCGCCTGGGTGAGAAGAGATGCCGTCACTGTGGGGGCAGGGGGAGGCGAATACAAGAAAAAAGGAGCGGGTGGGGGCGGGTTTTCAGGCGAGGACGTTGAGGGCGTAGAAGGGGGCGAGGTCGGCGGCGGTGAGACCTTTGGCGGCGCCTTTGGGGGTGAGGGCGTAGGCGGCGACGCCGGCGATGAGGGCCTGGTGCTGGATGTTCTGGAGGGCGACGTAGGATTCGAAGGCGGCGAAGGCGGCGTCGATGAGGGGGGACTCGACGTGGAAGGGGCGCTTGGATTTGCCGACCTTGTGGGCGGGGCTGAGGAGGTCGAAGAGGGCGAGCGCGGCGGCGTTGCCGGTGGTGCGGTTGAGAGCTGAGATCTGCATGGGGGGTTCCTCCGCGGAAGCGTTAAAGCAAAGGCGAAGGCAGGCGGGTGAGGAACTTTAGAGAATTTTTAAATGCTTCCGGGCACTGTGGTTACAGGGAGTGGTGGGCTGCGCAGTTTGTAGGGGTTGTGCGGGGTGTGGGTGGGGAGCGACCCGGGGCGTGGCGAGGGGGCAGCGGGGGAGCGCGGGGGTGGGGGTTTGGGGAGGAAGGTTCTCGCGAAGTGACGGGGGGCTGCCTACAATGGCCCACGAGAGCAAGTCCGATTTTTTCCAGAAGAGGGGCCCGGAGCAGTGGCTGAGTCGCGCAACAAAATGGCCAAGTGGGACATTATCGAACCGGTGGGGGAGCGGGTGGTGATTCGGAAGGATGACAACCGGCGGGAGACGAAGTCGGGGATCGTGCTGCCGGGGAATCATGAGATTCCGACGCTGACGGGGCGGGTGATTGCGGTCTCGAAGCAAATTGAGAATGACGAAGATGTGACGATCCGGCAGTACGACAAGGTGCTGTTCGATCCGCGGGAGGCGATCCCGGTGGAGTTTGAGGCGGACAACCGGCTGTTCGTGGTGCCGCTGGAACGGGTGCTGGCAATTTTTCGGCGGACGGGCGCGCCGGCCCCGACAAAAGCCGATGTAGAGACGGATTGACGACGGCGACGGCGAACGGATACCACAGAGACGCAGGGACACAGAGGGGGCCCAGCGGTTTGGAGGGGATTTTTGAGGGGTGCAAGTTTTGAGGGGGGATGGAGTTGTGCTGTCGCCACTTGCGGCGGGTTGGTGCGTGAAGGGTATTGGGTTGCCACGTCCTGGAGCGGGTATGCGTCGGACTTTGGGTTTGCTGGTGTTGTTGGCGGGGCTGGGCGTGGGAAGCGGTGCGTGGGGGGCGGATGCGCCGGGGACTGCGGGGCCGGCGACGCGTCCGGGGGCGAGTGCGGCGGCGCAGCCGTCGGGGCCGCCGCCGATTTCCAACGAGGCACGGTCGGCGATCACGAGTTTGCCGCCGGCGCCGCTGGTGCCCAAGACGGTGGACGATCTGAAAGCGATTCAGGCGCGGGTGGAGGCGGTGGCGAAGATGGCGCTACCGGCGACGGTGGGGATTCTGCTCAACGACGCGCAGGGGTCGGGGGTGATCGTGAGCAAGGATGGGTATGTGCTGACGGCGGGGCATGTGTCGGGCAAGCCGGGGCAGCGGATACAGATTGTGCTGAGCACGGGGCGGCGGGTGCGGGCGGTGACGCTGGGGGCGAACAACGGGATTGACTCGGGGATGGCGAAGATTCTGGATCCGGGGGATTATCCGTTTGTGCCGGTGGGGACGGCGAAGAACCTGTCGTCGGGGCAGTGGGTGGTGTCGCTGGGGCATCCGGGCGGGTATCGGCGTGACCGGCCGCCGGTGGTGCGGCTGGGGCGGGTGTTGTTGACGCGGGACACGCTGATCGGGACGGACGGGCCGCTGTTTTCGGGGGATTCGGGCGGGCCGATGTTTGATCTGGACGGGCGGCTGGTGGGGATTCACTCGCGGATCGGAAGCACGACGTCGGCGAACATTCATGTGCCGATCGATACGTTTGTGGCGACGTGGGATCGCTTGGCGAAGGGGGACGAGTGGGGCTCGCGGACGTTCCTGGCGCGCGGCGCTCCGGGGGAGAACGCCCCGAAGGCGGCGGCGCTGGGGGTTCGGGCGGTGGCGGACGCGCGCGGGGCGCTGGTGAACCAGGTGTATCCGGGCGCGGGTGCGGATGCGGCGGGGATATTGGAGGGGGATGTGATCACGAAGATCAACGACCGGACGGTGCACTCGCCGGACGACATCAAGGAAGCGGTGGAGAAGCAGAAGATCGGGGATGCGGTGCGGCTGCAGGTGGTGCGGGCGAGCAAGGTGATGGATTTGCAGGTGAAACTGACGGCGGGGAAGTGACGGCGAGGACGGCCACCACCACGGTTAAACACGAAGGCACGAAGACACGAAGGGTCACGAAAGCGCGGGTGTGCGGGGAGGGCGGAAGGTGGAGGTCCAGAGGGGAGATGGGGATTGTGGGAGGGAGGGAATCGATCCGGGGTAAGGGGGTGAGGATGTAATCAGATCAGGACGAGTTCGACGCCAGAATCTTCGGGACTGCCGGGGGCGTGGTCGCGGAGGATTTCGAGGATCCAGTCGAAGGCGGTCGGGCCTTCGCCACGTTTGGCACGTTTGAGTTCACGGGTGACGAGAGTGCGGTTGGTGGGGTCGCAGCGGCCGAGACGACGTTGCAGGTGTCGGATGGTTTCGGCGTAGCCGAGACACTGGCGGGATCGGTCGGCGTTTTTCCATTGGAGGATGAAGCCATCCTCGGGAGTGCCAAAGCCGCCGCGGAGGATGTCATTGAAGGCATCGAGGCCATGACCCCAAGGAGTGTTCGGGATCAGCACGCGGCTGATTTCGTCATAGAACTCCTCGAGTGTGGAGAACTGATTGCCGTCGATTTCGTAGAGGGGTTTGGAAGCCATGGAGGTTGGTGCTCAGGGTTGCGAAGGTTGGTTTCCGGGGGGGGATGTGGCGGTCATGGGGAAGTGGCCGGGGAGGTGTTCCAGGGGTTTTGGCGGGGTGCGCCAGCGGAAGAGGCTGAGGGTTGCGCTCACCAGGATGCTGGTGGTCAAGAGTGTGAACCAGATGGTTCGGAGGCGGGCGATGGTCCAGCCGGGGTCGAGGGTGTCGCCGGTGCGTTCGGTGCCGCCGGCGGCGATGCCGTGGACCCAGCTGCCGGGGCCGAAGAGGTAATCGAGGCCGATGGAGATGTCGTCGGTGCAGTGGTAGACGTGGGCGATGCAGAGTTGCCAGAAGGCGGTGCAGGCGACGGTGCAAAGGGCGAACGCGAGCGCGAATTTGGGGAGGGTGGTGAGGCTCACACGCATGGGCCCTCCGGCGGATGGAACTCAGGATTGCAGGGGTGATTGTACCCAAGGCGGGGGGGAGTGGGATTGCAGCATGGTTTTTGCCCCCGGTCCCCCCCGGTCCCCCCCGGTCCCCCCCGGGAGGATGTTCCCGCAGTCTGGCATCGTGTCATTTCGGCCCCTCCCCGGAGGAAACGTTCTGTGTATGACCGCCCTGACGACCCTTTGAACCACGCATCTTCGACTTTGCAGCGGCTCCTTCAGGCTCGAGAGGCGCTAAGAAACGCGCTGAGTGAATCGCGGAAGCATCGTGCCAAGATGCGACGACTCACCGGCACCCTGGGACGGCACCCGCAAACCTGTCCTGGTAACGGTCCCACGCTTCGGGTGCAGCCCTATCTGCCTTCTGATTTTGTGCGGGGCCCTTCTGCGGATAATTGAGAATTGTCCCGGCGTTTGTGCGGGTGTTCCCCCGGGCGGCTAGGGCGTTTGATCCGGGCTGTCGAGGGCAAGGCGTATGCAGCGGGCGAGGTCGGGGCGCAGCGGCGGAAGTTCGTCCGGGGCGAAGAAGCGGACGTCGAGGGATTCTTCATCGCCGATGTGAAGGTGGCCGCCGAGGAGGTCGCAGCGGTAGGCGACGGTGAGGTATTGGGCGCGGTCGCCATTGGGGTAGGTGATCAGCGGCGAGGTGAAGGCGTCGAGGAGGCGGGTGGCTTTGACGGTGAGGCCGGTTTCTTCGGAGACTTCGCGTTCGAGGGCGGCGGCGGGTTGTTCGCCGGGTTCCAGGATGCCGCTGATGAGGGACCAGTGGCCGGTGTCGGTGCGGTGGTTGAGGAGGATGCGGCCGCGGGGATCGACGACGACGGCGACGATGCCGGGGAGGAGCAGGAGGTCGTGGCCGACGTGGCGGCGGAGGTCGAGGATGTAGGGCGGGGTGGGCATCGTCAACCCTGGGTTTTCCAGAAAGTGATTTGGTAATCGAGCAGGTCGTCGCTGGGGTCCTCGGGGAAGCTGACGACGAAGGGGCGGCCGGGGAAATCGCGGGCGAGCTTGGCTTCCCACATGTTTTTGAGCATGCGGCCGAGATAGAGGATCTGGGCCTGGGTGGCGTTGGTGTTGAAGGGGACGCCGAAATAGTCGTGGAGGTGGCGGTGGTTCATGACGAGCTGTACGCGGACGCGGTCGCCCTGGCGGGATTTCATGAAGCCGTCGTAGCTGTCCTGGGAAAAGCCGGCGAAGAGGACGCAGCCGTCGTGTTCCACGAAGTCGGGCCAGAAAAGGCGCGAGTAGCCGACGGCCAGTTCGAAGGTGCCGGTGAAGCGGGTCCAGTTTTCGACGTCAATGGTCCATTCCGCAAGGGCGGGAATGAGGGTGGCGAAGTGGGTGGAGGAGGGTTGGGTCATGGAACACTCCGGCGTTGCCGAAAGTATAGCGGTTGCGGCGGCGTTGTTGCGGGGCATAGGATAAGGGGCGGCGGCGTTGAGCCTTTGGGGCGCTGGCGACGGAGCCGGGGCGGGCGCGGGGCGAACCGGTTTGCACAGGGATGGCAGTGATGACGATGCGACGCGTGAGACAATGGGTCGTGGCGGTGGCGATGGCGGCGGCGATGGTGCCGGCGGTTCCGGCGATGGCGCAGTCAGCCCGGCCCGATCCCGCGCGCACCAAGAGCAGCGAGGCTTTGCGGTTGGTCTTCCGCAGCGTCATTGAGAAAGCCAACGCCTCGACGGTGACGATTCGCGCCGATCAACCCGTGGAGCGGCCCGGCGGGCAGGGGCGGCGGCGCAGCCAGCAGGTGGCGCTGGGGACGGTGATCACGGCCGACGGCTACATTCTTACGAAGGCGTCGGAGGTGCTGGGGCAGGACAACGTGCAGGTGGCGATCGGGTCGCGAGTGCTGGTGCCCAAGGTGGTGGGGGTAAGCCCGCCGCACGATCTTGCGATGTTGAAGGTGGATTTGGGGAGCGGCCCGAAGCTCACGGCGATTGCGTGGGCGGACGGTCAGGTGAAGGCGGACATCGGAGAGTGGGTGGCGACGGCGGGGCCCGCGGGCTGGGCGGCCAGCGGGGGGCTCAACGCCGAGGAGCCCATCGCGGTGGGCGTGGTGAGCGTGGGGCGGCGGCGCATTCCCGGGCGCAACGGGTTCCTGGGGGTGGCGCTGGAAGATGCCCCCGACAGCGGCGGGGCGCTGGTGCAGCAGGTGCTGCCCAATTCGGCGGCGGAGAAAGCGAAATTGAAAGTCGGGGATGTGATTGTGGACGTCAACGGCAGCGCGGTGAAGGGGCGGGACGACCTGATCGCCACGATTCGCAATTACCGGCCGGGGGACACGGTGACGCTGGGCGTGACCCGCGCGGGGGACAAGTTTCGCCCGCGGGTGACGCTGGGCACCAACGCGGTGGCGAACCCGGAGGAATTTTCGATGGAGACGATGCTGGGCGGGCCGGTGTCGAAGCGGGCCAGCGATTTTCCGGCGGTGTTTCAGCACGACACGGTGATTCGGCCGGCGGATTGCGGGGGGCCGCTGGTGGATCTCTCGGGCAAGGCGATCGGGGTGAACATCGCGCGGGCGGGCCGGACGGAGACCTATGCGTTGCCGGCGGACATCGTGGCGCCGCTGCTCGAACCGCTGATGTCGGGGAAACTGGCGCCGGTGAATGCGAACGAGTCGACCACCCGGCCGGGCACGATGCCGGCCAGCAGCGGCGAATAGGCGTGAGGCGCGATGAGCAATTCGACGACGTCGCCGGCGAGCGCTGCGTCCCCCGCTGTGGGGGCGGCCGGGCCGGACCTGGCGGGCAAGCCGCGGGGCATCACACCGGAGTTCATCGCGGCGGGGCTGTTCATCCTGGCGCTGCTGCCCTTTCTGCCGGCGCTGCACAACGGGTTCGTGTGGGATGACGATCACCATGTGACGCTCAACCCGGTGCTGCGTTCCGTCGAGGGGCTGTACCGCATCTGGTTCGTTCCCGGGGCGACGCCGCAGTATTACCCGGTGGCCTTCACCGTGTTCTGGGCGGAGTTCCGGCTCTTCGGGCTGCGGGCTCCGGGCTACCACACGCTGAACCTGTTTCTGCACGCGATCAACGTGCTGCTGATGTGGCGGGTGCTTCTGCGCATGGGGCTGGCGGAGCGTGTGGCGGTGCTGGCGGCGCTGTTGTGGGGGATCCACCCGGTGCAGGTGGAAACCGTCGACTGGATCATGGAACTCAAGAACGTGCTGTCGACGACGTTGTACCTGCTCAGCGGGCGGCTGCTGCTGCGGCTGTGGGATTTTTCGCTGCCGGCGGATCGGCCGCTGGTGCGGCGCGGGGCGGTGTATGCGGGGGCGGTTTTGCTGTTTGTGCTGGCGCTGCTGACGAAATCGGTGACGGCCTCCCTTCCCGCGGCGTTCCTGCTGATCCTGTGGTGGCGGCGCGGGACGATCGGCTGGAAGGATGTGCGGCCGCTGCTGCTGTTTTTTGCCATCGGGATTGTCTCGGGGCTTTATACGGCGCACGTGGAGCAGACGCTGGTGGGGGCCAGCGGGCAGGAGTGGGCGCTGCGGCCGCTGCAGCGGGTGCTGATCGCCGGGCGGGCCGCGGCGTTTTATGCCGGCAAGCTGGCCTGGCCGGTCCACCTGACCTTTTTCTACAAGCGCTGGATCGTGGATCCGGCGGTGTGGTGGCAGTGGCTGTTCCCGGTCGGGGTGCTGGGGCTGGCGGCGACGCTGGTGCTGCTGCACAAACCTATCGGCCGCGGACCGGCGACGGGGGTGCTGTTTTTCATCGGCACGCTGTTTCCGGCGCTGGGATTCATCAACGTTTACCCCTTCCGCTACTCGTTTGTGGCGGATCACTTTCAATACGTGGCCTGCGCGGGGTTGCTGACGCTGCTGGCGGCGGGGCTGGCGCGGATCTCCTGGCGGGCGGCGATTCCCATCGCCACGCTGCTGGTGCTGGGATTCGGTGCGCGGTCCTATGCGCGCTGCCTGGCGTTCTACGATGCCTTCACGCTTTACAGCGATGTGGTGGCGCAGGATCCCCAGTCCTGGGTCGGCCACGCGCTGCTGGCCGCGGAATATGCCGAGCGCGACGAGGTGAACAATCCCGCCCGGCCGCAGATTCACAAGGCGATCGAGCACTTCGCCGCGGCCACCCAGCTGGCGCCCCGGGTCACGGAGAACTTCGAGGGGCTGGCCCAGATGGACATGAAGCTGGAGCAATTTCCCGAGGCCATCGAGAAGCTCAAGGCACTGCTGGCGCGGCCGGACCTTTCCGCCAGCCGCCGCGCGGCGCTGCTGGCGGACCTGGGGCTGATCGAGACGCTCAACGAGCGGCAGGATTCGGCGATGGACTACTACCGCCAGGCGATCGAGACCGATCCGGCGACCTCCTACACCGCCCGTTACAACCTGGCGCGCATCCTGGCCATGAAGAACCGCCTGGATGAGGCGATCGCGCAGTTCCAGGAGGCGCTCAAGCTGCTGCCCGAGAGCGGAGATGCCAACCTGGCGCTGGGGTTGTGCCTGGCGCAGCAGAATCGGCTGCAGGAAGCGATGCCCTATTTTGAGCGTGCCGTGCAGTTCGACCCCGGCTCGGCCACCGCCCGGGCGAGCCTGGAGCGGGCCCGCGCGGTGCTGGATCGCCAGCGCTACGCCCCGCGTTGAACTTGCCCGCCATGGCGGCTATGCTCCTGTTCTGGCAGTTCCTTCCCTCGCTTTTGTAACCCCCCCACCGGAGCACGCATGGCCCGCGAGAATCTCGAATCCATCATTGGCGATCTGAAGGCGCGGATGAAAACCATCCGCGACTCTCTTTGACGTCCCGTCTAAACTTTCGCGCATCAAACAACTTGAAGAACAGATGAATGCCCCGGACTTCTGGAACATCCAGGAGACCGCCCAGAAGGTCATCAAGGACATGAAGGGGCAGCGCGCCGCCATTGAACCCTTCCTGGCGGTGGAAAAGTCGCTCGAAGATGCCGAGACCATGTACCAGTTGGGGGCGGAAGCGGGCGACCAGGCGTCGATCGACGAAGCCGACCAGATGGTGATGGCAGTCGAGCGCGATTACGAAAAAGTGGAACTGCAGGCGCTCTTCACCGGTCCGCACGACCTGTCGGACTGCTACGTGCAGATCCATGCGGGGGCCGGCGGCACCGAGGCCTGCGACTGGGCCAGCATGCTCTTCCGCATGTACCTGCGGTACTGGGAACGGCAGGGCTGGGATGTCTCGGAAGTGGACCGCACCGACGGCGAGCAGGCCGGCATCCGGTCGATCACCCTGGTGGTCAAGGGCACCTATGCCACTGGCCTGATGAACTGCGAGGTCGGGGTGCACCGCCTGGTGCGGATCAGCCCCTACGACGCCAACGCCCGCCGGCACACGTCGTTCGCCAGCGTGGATGTGACGCCAATGTTTGAGAACGAGGGGGCGGACCTGGAGATTCCCGAAGCGGACCTGGAGATTGTCGCGTTTGTCCGGGCGTCGGGTCCGGGCGGACAAAACGTCAACAAGGTCGCGTCAGCCATTCGTGTCACCCACAAGCCGACGGGGCTGCAGGTGGTCTGTACGTCGGAGCGCTCGCAGGTGCAGAACCGGTTTCTGGCGTTGAACCTCATCAAGGCGAAGCTGCAGAAGCTGGAGGAAGCCAAGCGGGATGCGGAATTGGCGAAACTTTATGGCGAGAAAGGCGAAATTTCTTTCGGCAGCCAGATCCGGTCTTACGTGCTGGACGACCGCCGTGTGAAAGACCATCGCAATGGCCACGAGGTATTTCAGCCCGACCGCATTCTTGATGGCGATTTGCAGGAATTCATCGACGCCCAGCTCCGCTACAAAGCACTCAAGAAATAGCGGCGGCAGCGAGAGTTGCGACGATCGGCCCCCCGCCGGTAGAAATCTCCGCCGGGGTTCCGGTAAATAGTATTGACAATGCCTCGTCCCGTGTTATTCTTTCAAGTGACGCAAGGTAGGGCCTTTCTCATATCTGACGCAAAATGCCCTTCTACTTTTTATTGCTCTCCTTGCGGACCCAAGTGGTGGTGGTTTCGATCCCTTCGGAGTCAGCAAGTCCTTCCCCGACAACCCAGGGTGTAAGCACCCGACCCTCGTGTACCGCCTGATAGCGGCCACACCGCCTGCGGCGGATGGCATGTCTACCAGGGGAATGTCGGCGGCGCGATGGACGCTCCCGCCCTTTCCTTCGTCTGCGGTCCTTTTTTCAGCCCCCCTGCGTTTCCCACGCAAGATTCTGAAAAGAGTTGCAGAAGAACGCGGAAATGTGGGTTGAAAGTGTCGCCGGATTTGGCGCAAGTGGCCCAAGTAATGCAGGTTACGTGTGCCATCCCAAAATCCCTCTGGCGATTCACGAGGAAGGCTCTTCCGATCCATGGATGGATTTTGAATTTGTCAGTCATTGTCCGACCGGGCTTCCCGAAGGCTTGGTATTAAGGGCCGTGCGGCCCGACTTCGGCGTGGTGCGGACTCATGCGTTTCTCATGTCTGCGGAGGATCGCGAATCGCTGTGATTCGCAGCAGTTGTCACTCGACCGAATGACCGCTGCCTGCTCCTCTGTCCTAAGTCGGTCATGCCCCCGCCCGGCCCGGGCAATTCACCCCATGTGGAGGACGTTCAAATGAAACGTCGCGGTTTTACCCTGATTGAGCTGCTGGTGGTCGTGGCGATCATCGCACTGCTCATCGCGATCCTGCTCCCCTCGCTGAGCCGGGCGCGTGAACTGTCCAACCGGTCCGCTTGCGCCGCCAATGCCCGCGGTATCATGCAGTCCATGGTGGTTTACGCCGCCGAAAACAACGACCTCTTCCCCCTCGTGAAGATCCCGGCCAACGCCCAGGGCACCACCTACAAGCTGGCCAACGACAACGGCAACGTGCAGCTCAGCACGATCAGCACCACCGCTGATGACGCCCTCACGGAATATTATCAGACCAACGGCGTCTTCCGTGGCAACATCCCCGCCAACATGTGGATCCTGGTCCTCAAGGGTCAGGTCGCTCCCAAGGGCTTCATCTGCAAGTCGGACCCGGTGATCAGCACCCCGGCCCAGCAGCAGTCCGGCTCCTACTACTTCATCAACTTCAACAACCAGGGCGGCACGGCTGACACCAGCTACAGCTACTCGATCACGATTCCGTGGGGCTACGACCACAACGGCAACACCAACGTTGGCGCGTGGTGGAAGAACACCTCGGATTCCTCCGCTCCCCTGCTCTCGGACGTTGCTCCGCTCAACGGCTCGGGCGTCAACCCGGTCTGCAACACCGTTGGCCAGACCAACGGCGCTGTCCCGACCGGCGGCCCGAAGACCTGGAACTCCCCGAACCACCTCCGTGACGGCCAGAACGTCGGCTTCGCGGACGCCCACGCCGAATTCTTCCGTCGTCCGGACATCGGGCCCAGCAACGACAACATCTTCACCACCTGGACCGACATGAACGGCAACTTCAACGCCGGCGTTGCGTTGACCGGCAACCAGACCATTCCGCCCCTCCAGGGTGGCAGCGGTTCGGCTGGCGGCATGACCTCCCCCTATGACTATGTCATGATCCCGGTGGCCAACCTGAGCGGCGGCGATCGTAACTAATCGCCCCTTCCCACGGTTTTTCCCGAGACAGCCCGGCTCCCCGCCGGGCTGTCTCTTTTTTGCCTTGCCGCGGCAATAGGGCTTCCCCTCGCCATAACCCCTTTCGCCACCGCCACCTCAACACAACCAATGCCCTCGCATGTCACAACCGCTGCCCGCCGTCCCTGAGAAAAATCTTTACGGTTCCGAGAGTTTTCTCTGCGTAATCCCCCGAGCCTTGCCGCGTTGTTCTACGGATGCCGTCCCTCACACCCCGCGGCCGCTGGCCGGTGGGGTGTTTTTTTCCGACGGCCCGCCGCAGGAGACCTATACTCCTGCCCGGATTCGCCGCCAGGGTCGCCCCCCTGGGAAGGCATCCTGAAAGGCATCCTGGTTTGTACGGTGGATCGCCACTGTGGCCGCGTGTGAACACCCACTGAGCCTCCTGAATGAGCAGTCATCTGATCGAAAACGGTCCAACCCCCGCTGCCCTCCCGCCTGCCCCGGCGCCGCGCCCTGCCGCGCCTGCAGCGGCCGCGCCTGCGCGCGCCTCATCCCCCCCGCCCGCTTCCCACACCTGGGTGTGGATCGTCGTGCTCTGCGTGCTGGCCGCCGGCGCTTATGCCGGCTGGCGTTTGTACAGCGCCCACAAATCCACCGCCGCCACCACCCAGCCTGCGGCCCGGCCCACCCCGGTCGTCGCCATCCCCGCGGTCAAAACCGATTTCAACGTCTACCTCCAGGCCCTCGGCAACGTCGCCCCCTACAACACCGTCACCGTGCGCTCGCGCGTCGACGGCCAGCTCATGGAAGTCCATTTCACCGAAGGCCAGACCGTCCACGCCAAGGACCTCCTCTTCCGCATCGATCCCCGTCCCTTCCAGGTGCAGCTCACCCAGGCCCAGGGGCAATTGGGCCGCGATGAAGCCTCGCTGAAAAACGCCCAGCTCGATCTGCAGCGCTACCTCGCCGCCCGCGAGGCGATCTCGCAGCAGCAGATCGACACCGCCGCCGCCGCCGTCGCCCAGTTCGAAGGCGCCATCAAGACCGACCAGGGCGCCATCCAGAGCGCCCAGCTCCAGCTTTCCTACTGCGACATCACCGCCCCCATCGACGGCCGCATCGGTCTTCGGATCGTTGACATGGGCAACATGGTCCACGCCAGCGATGCCGCCGGCCTCGCCGTGATCACCCAGGTGCAGCCCATCGCCGTGATGTTCTCGCTCCGCCAGGACGATCTGCCCGCAGTCCTCGCCAAGCTCAATGCCAATGACAAGCCTCCCGTCGACGTCTACGACCGTTCCTTCAGCACGAAACTCGCCACCGGCAAGCTGGAAACCGTCGACAACGAAATCGACCCGACCACCGGCACCGCCCGCTTCAAGGCCGCCTTCGCCAACGAAAACCTCGCCCTGTTCCCCAGCCAGTTCGTCAACGTCAAGATGTTGATCGACACCAGGGAAAACGCCATCGCCGTTCCCGCCAAGGCCGTGCAGCGCGGTCCCAATGGCACCTTCGTTTACATCGTGAAGGACGACCACACCGTCGAGATGCGCCCCGTCGTCACCGGCATCACCCAGGAAGAAACCACCCTCATCACCAAGGGCGTCGACGAGGGCGACATCCTCGTCACCGACGGCGTCGACAAGCTCCATGATGGCTCGCTCGTCCAGGTACGTCGCCCCGGCGAAGGCGACGAAGCGACCACCGGCCCGGCCGCCACAGGACCCGAGGGCACCACCTCCCGGTCCGGCCGCGGCAACCGCGGGGGCCGCCGCGGCGCCGGCGCTGCCGCCGCTCGCGGCGACGCTGCCGCTTCTCCCGCCGGAGGGGCCGCACGGGGGTCGCAATGAGTCCCTCCAAGCCCTTCATCCTGCGGCCGGTCGCGACCTCGCTGCTGATGGTCGCCATCCTCCTGGTCGGCCTCGTCGCCTACAACCAGCTCCCCGTCTCCGCGCTGCCGCAGGTCGATTACCCCACCATCCAGATCCAGACCTTCTATCCCGGCGCCGCGCCGGACGTCATGGCCACCTCCGTCACCGCCCCGCTGGAACGCCAGTTCGGCCAGCTCCCCGGCCTCTCGCAGATGACCTCCACCTCCTCCGACGGCTGCTCGGTCATTACTTTGCAGTTCGCCCTCGAACTCAACATCGATGTCGCCGAGCAGGAAGTGCAGGCCGCCATCAACGCCGCCGCCACCTACCTGCCCAAAGACCTTCCCAACCCGCCGATCTACGCCAAGACCAACCCCGCCGACACGCCCATCATCACCCTGGCGCTCTCCTCCGATTCCATGCCCCTGTCCAAGGTGCAGGACCTCGCGGACACGCGCCTGGCCCAGAAAATCTCGCAGCTCCCCGGCGTCGGTCTCGTCAGCATCTCCGGCGGCCAGAAACCCGCCGTCCGCATCCAGGTCAACCCCACCGCCCTGGCCGACCTCGGCCTCTCGATGGATGACCTCCGCACCGTCATCACCACCGCCAACGTCAACCAGGCCAAGGGCTCCTTCGATGGCCCGCGTCTCGCCCACACCATCGGCGCCAACGACCAGCTCCTCACCTCCGCCGACTATCGCCCCCTCATCATCGCCTACCACAACAACGCCCCGGTGGTCCTCTCCGACATCGCGCAAGTCGTCGATGGCGTCGAAAACGAACGCCAGGCCGCCTGGATGAACCTCACCCCCGCCGTCATCGTCAACATCCAGCGGCAGCCCGGGGCCAACATCATCGAGGTCGTCGACCGCGTCAAAGCCCTGCTCCCGCAGCTCAAAACCTCGCTTCCCCCGGCCATCAAGGTCGACATCCTCACCGATCGCACCAACACCATCCGCGCCTCCGTCAGCGACGTGCAGTTCGAGCTCGGCCTCACCATCTTCCTCGTCGTGCTGGTCATCTTCGTCTTCCTCCGCTCCATCGCCGCCACGGTCATCCCCTCGGTCGCCGTCCCGCTGTCGCTGGTGGGCACCTTCGGAGCGATGTACCTGCTGGGCTACTCGCTGAACAACCTCACCCTCATGGCCCTCACCATCTCCACCGGCTTCGTCGTCGACGACGCCATCGTCATGATCGAAAACATCACCCGCTACATCGAGGAAGGCGAAGCTCCCCTGCAGGCCGCCCTCAAGGGTTCCGAGCAGATCGGCTTCACGATTCTCTCGCTGTCGGTCTCGCTGATCGCCGTGCTCATCCCGCTGCTGTTCATGGGCGACATCGTCGGCCGCCTCTTCCGCGAGTTCGCCGTCACGCTCTCCATGACCATCCTCGTCTCCGCCGTCGTCTCCCTCACCCTCACCCCGATGATGTGCGCCCTGCTGCTTCGCCACAAACGGCCCGAGGACCACGGCTGGCTCTACCGCACTTCCGAAAAGGGCTTCGAGAAAATCATCGAGTTCTACGATGTCACCCTCTCCTGGGTCCTCCGCCACCAGCTCCTCACCCTGCTGGTCGCCGTCATCACCCTCGCCCTCACCGGCCTGCTTTATCTGGAAATCCCCAAGGGCTTTTTCCCGGTCCAGGACACCGGCGTGATCCTCGCCATCTCCGAAGCTCCGCAGGATGTCTCCTTCGAGTCCATGGCCACGCGCCAGCAGCGCCTCGCCAGGGTCATCCTCAAGGATCCCGCCGTCGAGAGCCTCTCCAGTTTCATCGGCGTCGAAGGCACCAACACCACCCTCAACTCCGGCCGCATCCAGATCAACTTGAAGCCCCTGCCCGAATCCTATCTCGACGTCTTCCTCCGCTTCGTCAGGGGCGAGCCCCAGCTGCGCGCCGACCAGCAACGGACCGTCGTCGCCAGCGATATCATCCGCCGCCTGCAGCCCGAGCTCGCCTCCGTCGAAGGCATCAGCCTCTTCATGCAGCCCGTGCAGGACCTCTCCGTTGAAACCCGCACCAGCCGCACCCAGTTCCAGTACACCCTCGAAAGTCCCAACGCCGCCGATCTCGCCGAGTGGGCGCCCCAGTTCGTCGCCGCCCTGCAGAAACGCCCCGAGCTCACCGACGTCGCCACCGACCAGCAAACCCAGGGACTCCAGGCCAAGGTCGTCATCGACCGCGACACCGCCGCACGCCTCCAGGTCACCCCCCAGATGATCGACGACGCCCTCTACAACGCCTTCGGCCAGCGCCAGGTCTCCACCATGTTCACCCAGTTGAACCAGTACCACGTGGTGCTCGAAGTCGCCCCCCAGTTCCGCGACCAGCCCGACGACCTCGATAACATTTACCTTCACCCCCCCACCGGCGCGAAGGTCCCGCTCTCCGCCGTCATGCACCTCGAAAAGCAGACCGTCCCCCTCACCATCAATCACCAGGGCCAGTTCCCCGTCACCACCCTCTCCTTCAACCTCGCCCCCAACGCCGCCCTTGGCGATGCCGTCAAAGCCGTCGAGTCCGTCCGCGAAAACCTCGGCATGCCCGCCAGCATCCAGGCCTCCTTCCAGGGCACCGCCCAGGCCTTCCGCGCCTCGCTCACCAACACCCCCCTGCTGATCCTCGCCGCCATCGTCACCGTCTACATCGTGCTGGGCGTCCTGTACGAAAGCTACATTCACCCGATCACGATTCTCTCCACGCTGCCCTCCGCCGCCGTCGGCGCCCTGCTCGCCCTCATCCTCTGCAACAACGATTTCTCCGTCATCGCGCTCATCGGCATCATCCTGCTCATCGGCATCGTCGAGAAAAACGCCATCATGATGATCGACTTCGCACTCGAAGCCGAACGCCGCGACGGCAAGCCCGCCGCGGAAGCCATCTACCAGGCCTCCCTCCTTCGCTTCCGCCCCATCCTCATGACCACCATGGCCGCGCTCCTCGGCGGCGTCCCCCTCGCCCTCTCCTCCGGCACCGGCTCCGAGCTCCGCCGGCCCCTGGGCATCGCCATCGTCGGCGGCCTCATCTTCTCCCAGATGCTCACCCTCTACACCACCCCCGTCATCTATCTCGCCTTCGACAAGCTTGCCAAAAAACTCGGCGGCATCGGCAACCGCCGCGCGGAAGGCGAACCGCCCCACCCCGAAGACCTCCATGGCGGCAGCGGCAGCAACGGTCACGCCGGCAACGGCCACCTCCCCGAACTCCCCGCGCCCCACGAAAACCCCCTCCTCCCCGCGGGTGGCCCATGAGCATCTCCACCCCCTTCATCCATCGACCCGTCGGCACCTCCCTGCTCACCGTCGCCATCGCTCTCGCCGGCATCCTCGCCTTCCTCCTCCTCCCCGTCTCGCCGCTCCCCCAGGTCGAATTCCCCACCATCCAGGTCAACGCCAACCTCCCCGGCGGCTCCCCGGAAACCATGGCCTCCTCCGTCGCCACCCCCCTCGAACGCCAGTTCGGACGCATCGCCGGCATCACCGAAATGACCTCCTCCTCCACCCTCGGCTCCACCAACATCACCCTCCAGTTCTCCCTCGATCGCAACATCGACGCCGCCGCCCGCGACGTCCAGGCCGCCATCTCCGCCGCCCTCGGGCAGCTCCCCGCCAACCTTCCCGGCCGCCCCAACTACCGCAAGGTCAACCCCGCCGACGCCCCCGTCCTCATGCTCACCCTCACCTCCGACACCTACACTCGCGACCGCATGTACGACATCGCCACCACCATCCTCCAGCAGAAACTTTCCCAGGTCGATGGCGTCGGACAGGTCCAGGTCTGGGGCGGCGCCAACCCCGCCGTCCGCGTCGAGGTCAATCCCACCGCCCTCAATGGCCGCGGCATCTCGATGGAGCAGCTCCGCACCACCCT
Organism: Planctomycetota bacterium; assembly: GCA_048498455.1. Taxonomy (GTDB): domain Bacteria; phylum Planctomycetota; class Phycisphaerae; order WQYP01; family WQYP01; genus CALCHA01. The sequence continues at coordinate 20,340 of JBEHXY010000007.1, forward strand.
CGCCGCCGCCAACGCCAACCGACCCAAGGGCTCCCTCGCCGATTCCCGCCGCACCTGGTCGCTGGCCACCACCGACCAGCTCCTGGGCGCCGCCGCCTACAAAAACCTCATCATCACCTACCAGCACGGCGCCGCCGTCCGCGTCGGTGATGTCGCCGAGGTCGTCGATTCCACCGAAAACATCAACAACTCCGCCCTGGCCAACGGCAAGCCCGCCGTCCTCCTGGCCATCTTCCGCCAGCCCGAAGCCAACATCATCGACACCGTCGACCGCGTCCAGGACCTCCTCCCGGAGTTTCGCGCCTCCATCCCCGCCGCCATGAACCTCGACGTCGTCATGGACCGCACCACGACCATCCGCGCCTCCGTCCACGATGTCGAAGCCACCCTCCTGCTCTCCATCGCCCTGGTCGTCCTCGTCGTCTTCCTCTTCCTCCGCGATTGGCGCTCCACCCTCATCCCCGGCGTCGCCGTCCCCGTCTCCCTCCTGGGCACCTGCGGCTTCATGTATCTCGCCGGCTACTCCCTCGACAACCTCTCCCTGATGGCCCTCACCATCTCCACCGGCTTCGTCGTCGACGACGCCATCGTCGTCATCGAAAACATCACCCGCCACCTCGAAGAAGGCATGAAGCCCCTCCCCGCCGCCCTCAAAGGCGCCACCGAAATCGGCTTCACCGTCGTCTCCATCTCCGTCTCCCTCGTCGCCGTCTTCATCCCCATCCTTCTCATGGGCGGCATCGTCGGCCGCCTCTTCCGCGAATTCGCCGTCACCCTCTCCGTCGCCATCTTCATGTCCATGATCGTCTCCCTCACCACCACCCCCATGATGTGCGCCGTCCTCCTCAAACCCATCGACAAGAACGCCCACGGCTGGCTCTACCGCACCTCCGAACGCATCTTCGACTTCATCCTCTGGTTCTACGAGGTCACCCTCTCCTGGGTCCTCCGCCGCCGCCTCCTCATGCTCTTCGTTACCCTCATCACCATCGCCCTCACCATCTTCCTCTACATCCAGGTCCCCAAGGGCTTCTTCCCCCAGCAGGACGTCGGCCGCCTCAGTGGCCAGGTCCAGACCGACCAGGACACCTCCTTCCAGACCCTCACCAAGCTCCAGTCCCAATACGCCAAGGTCGTCGGCGAAGACCCCGCCGTCGACAATGTCATGGCCTTCGCCTCCACCGGCGGCGTCCGCTTCTTCGTCTCCCTCAAGCCCCTCGATGAACGCAAACAATCCGTCGACGAAATCATGGTCCGCCTCCGCCGCAAACTCGCCGGCGTCCCCGGCGCCACCCTCTTCCTCTCCGCACAACAGGACCTCCGCATCGGCGGCCGCCAGTCCCGCGCCCAGTACCAGTACACCCTCCAGTCCGATTCCCTCCAGGAACTCCAGACCTGGGCCCCCAAGGTCATGGAAAAACTCAAAACTCTCCCCGGCCTCGTCGACGTCAACACCGACCAGCAGGACGCCGGCCTCGAAGCCCATATCCAGATCGACCGCCTCACCGCCGCACGCCTCGGACTCTCCGCCGCCGCCATCGACTCCGCACTCTACGACGCCTTCGGACAACGCCAGGTCTCCACCATGTACACCGAACTCAACCAGTACCGCGTCGTCATGGAAGTCGACCCCGCCTTCTCACAAACCCCCGACGGCCTCCACTATCTCTACCTCACCACCCCCTCCGGCAAACGCGTCCCCCTCGATACCGTCGCCCACTACTCCCCCGCCGCCACCGCCCTCTCCGTCGGCCATCAGGGACAGTTCCCCGCCATCACCCTCTCCTTCAACCTCCTCCCCGGCGTCGCCCTCGGTGACGCCGTCACCCTCATCCAGAACGCCGAACGCGAAATGGGCGTCCCCGCCTCCCTCCGCGGCTCCTTCTCCGGCACCGCCCAGGCCTTTGAAGAATCCAAAAAAGGCGAGCTCCTCCTCGTCGTCGCCGCCATCCTCGCCGTCTACATCGTCCTGGGCATGCTCTACGAATCCTTCATCCACCCCATCACCATCCTCTCCACCCTCCCCTCCGCCGGCGTCGGCGCCCTCCTCGCACTCCTCATCTCCGGCAACGACCTCGACGTCATCGCCCTCATCGGCATCATCCTCCTCATCGGCATCGTCAAGAAAAACGCCATCATGATGATCGACTTCGCCATCGAAGTGGAACGCCGCGAACACAAAACCCCCGCAGAAGCCATCTTCCAGGCCTGCCTCCTCCGCTTCCGACCCATCCTCATGACCACCATGGCCGCACTCTTCGGCGGTCTCCCCCTCGCCCTCGGCACCGGCACCGGCTTCGAACTCCGCCGACCCCTCGGCATCACCATCGTCGGCGGTCTCATCTTCTCCCAGATGCTCACCCTCTACACCACCCCCGTCATCTACCTCTACCTCGACCGACTCCGCCTCTGGATCACCGGCCAGGATGCCTCCGGTGGCACCGCGCCGCCACCCCCCCACCACCGTCCCCATCACGCCCAAGGTTTCCCCGTCCAGGAGCCCGCCCACGCATGAACACCTTCCCCCGAAAAACCCTCGCCCTCGCTTCCCTCCTCGCCGGCGTCCTCTCCGCCGCCCTCGTCGCCGCGCTCCCCGCCTGCAAAATCTCCCCCGACTACAAACGCCCCCCCATGCCCGAGGCCGCCACCTTCAAATCCGCCACCACCCGCAACACCGGCGCCGCCGCCATCTCCCCCGAGTGGTGGACCCTCTTCAACGACCCCGACCTCACTTCCCTCGAACAACAGGCGATCTACGCCAACCAGGACCTCAAGGCCGCCATGGCCCGCGTCGCCCAGGCCCGTGCCTCCCTCTCCGTCGCCCGCGCCCAGTTCTACCCCGTCATCACCGCCGACCCCTCCGTCACCCGCTCCCGCGCCGCCGCCGGCCGCTCCGGCTTCTCCGCCACCACCACGGACATCCGCATCCCCTTCGACCTCTCCTACGAAGTCGATATCTGGGGCCGCGTCTCCCGCAACGTCGAGGCCGCCCGCGCCCAGGTCAACCAGTTCGCCGCCGATTTCGCCGTCGTCCTCCAAACCCTCCAGGCCGACATCGCCCAGGACTACTTCAACCTCCGCTCCCTCGACACCCAGTCCCAGATCCTCCTCCGCCAGATCGACGAATACCGCCGCCAGGAATCCCTCGTCCAGACCCGCCTCAACGCCGGCGTCGACAACCCCCTCGCTCTCGTCCAGGTCCAGACCCAGCTCCAATCCACCATCGCCCAGGAAGCCGACCTCCGCCGCCAACGCGCCCAGTTCGAACACGCCCTCGCCACCCTCCTCGGACAACCCCCCGCCGCCTTCAACCTCCCCCCCAAATCCCTCAACCTCGCCCCCCCACTCGTCCCTCCCGGCCTCCCCTCCGACCTCCTCTCGCGCCGACCCGATGTCTTCGAAGCCGAACAATCCCTCATCGCCGCCAACGCCAACGTCGGCGTCGCCCTCGCCAACTTCTACCCCACCCTCACCCTCACCGGCGCCGCCGGCATCCAGTCCTTCAACCTCCAGTCCCTCACCGATTGGCAATCCCGCTTCTTCTCCCTCGGCCCAAACCTCTCCATCCCCCTCTTCGAAGGCGGCCGCCTCAAGGGCTCCCTCCAGCAAGCCCGCGCCCGCTACGATGAACTCCTCGCCAACTACCGTCAGGCCCTCCTCACCGCCTACCGCGACGTCGAAGACAACCTCTCCGACCTCCACCTCCGCGCCCAGGCCGCCGACGCCCAGGACCAGGCCGTCGCCGCCGCCCGCGAATACCTCCGCCTCTCCAACATCCAGTACCGCCAGGGCATCATCAACTCCCTCCAACTCATCGACGCCGACCGCACCCTCCAAACCACCGAACTCACCGCCATCCAAATCCACACCGCCCGCCTCACCGCCACCGTCCTGCTCATCAAATCCCTCGGCGGCGCCTGGGACCCGCAACACCCCCTCGCCCTCCCCCCCACCACCATCCCCACCGCCACCCTCACCACGCAACGCTAACCCCCAACCGCCGGTTTCGCGACCGTGGACAGATCACGCACATTGAATGACAGCTTCTGTTATAGTGATGGATGGGACCAAATCAGAATTAGCCGAGGCTTAATTCAAGGAGCTATCGTGGCGAAAATCTCTACCCCGGCAAGCTTCGACTGCAAACCCCAAGGCCATTTGATTAACATATTAAAAAACACTAGAGACCACCATCCAAACTTCGCCCTTTTCCTCGGCGCAGGTGCCAGTGTCACTAGTCACGTCGAGCCTGTCAGCTCGATGCTGGAGAAATGGCGATCTCAACATCACCAAATGTATGGCAAGCCCGACAACTTGGAAACGTACCTCAAAAATCAAACATGGTATAAGGCACCTAACGAATATTCGCTTCTATTCGAAGATCTATACGACCAACCCAGCCAACGCCGGGAATTCATAGAGTGCTGCCTCAAGGAGGCCAATCCATCATGGGGATATATTTATCTTGTACACCTCCTTGAGCAAGGCGTTTTTAATACAGTTTTCACCACAAATTTCGACGACCTCCTTAACGAAGCCTGCTATTTGTTCTCCCAAAATGTGCGGCCGATTGTGTGTGCCCATGACTCAAGCATCCGCTCGGTCCGTATTACTTCCAAACGACCAAAAATCATCAAGCTTCACGGAGATTTCTTATTTGATAATATCAAAAATACAATTACGGAGCTTGAATCTCTCGAAAATAACATGAAGGAGAAGTTCAAGCAGTACGCGACGGAATTTGGATTTATTTTTGTAGGGTATTCCGGCAGAGACAGATCCGTTATGGATTGCTTGAACATCCTACTGAGTCAAGAAGTAAATTTTCCCCACGGGGTTTATTGGTGCATTCGGAAAGGATCGGAAATTTCTGAAGATGTTCAGATGCTATCCCGATATCCGCGTTTCAAGCTTATCGAGATTGATGGGTTTGATGAGCTTTTTGCAGAAGTCCATGAGGAGCTAGGTTTTCAGCTGCAGGCAGAAATGTCAGACCCCTACGGAGCATTAGTCAAGCGCCTAAACACGCTCATTCAGGATGTAAATGTACCTACAAACCCGAATTCAATTATAATGCGTCACATACGGTTAATTGGTGACCGCATCAATTCGCCAGCAAGGCAGCCAGCAGATTTCGCGCACCCGTCGCCCGACAGTAAGCCCGATAGCGATCGTGAAAGGAATGTACCATATCTAATGCTTTCGCAGATCAGCCAGAGAGACGGGAAGTTTGAAGATGCAATGCGGTATTTGATTTCCGAGAATAAGGTCCGTCCCTCAGTAAAAATTCTGATGAGCCTGTTGAAGCTGATGTGCCGTGAGAAATTATTCGGATTCCTCCCAGAGGTAATGACGCTTATCAGAAACTCTCGCCGCGAAATTGGCGGATCCCCTGCCGATACATTCGACATGTCATTACCCTTAATCCTTGCGGGCAAGTACGCAGAAGCTGACGAAGTTCTCGATATAGGCCACGAAATAGCAAAGAGCAAATCAGATCCGTACTACACGGAAGATTACTACGTTTTGAACAAATTGCAGATCAAGGTATACCAACATATCGAATTATCAGCCGACGAAAGATCAAAACTTTTAGAGATGACAAAGTCTGGTATTGAACTAACTCGACTCGCAGCGCATATCCTTCTCGGGAACTATTCCGCGGCTAAGCAGCTCTTACAGGTAGCATTCGAGCGACGAGTAGTAGAGCCACCGGAGGAAATGCTGGAATGGCCTATCATAAAACTGCTTACACCGCACTTTACCATCGATGAGCTCCCCAAGAGCTCTTCCTCCGCTCGGCCAGGAAGCACAGCTGTACGGAGCGGAGCTTAGGAGAAGCACGAGGGGTAACCACTCCTGCGCGGTGCTCCAAAAACTCATAGGGTCCGCGTCACTACGTTGCTAGGCACTGTGCATCGTGTAAAGGTCGGAGCATCCTTGGAATGCCCTGTCGGGTGATTACCACCATGTATTCCGGTGATGGATGGACGTGCGCTCTATTCATCACGCATGCGTATCGCGGACGCGAAGCAGGCCCGATGCTGCCGCCATTTTTCAAGGCACAGGCCAAGGCTTATTTCCGCAATCCCCGACAATCTCGGCATCCTTAAGCGCGCACAACTTGGCAGCAAAAAGGTTTGAAGTCCCCCCAAAATAAATCCCCTAACCGCTTCCCCCCACCACCTTTACCCGCCAACCACCCCCCATCGTGTGCGCACAAAGTGGGCGCGGTCCCCCTCTACAGAGGGAGCGTGCGCCATGACCCACCCCATTCCTGTCCATTCGTGTTCATGGGTGGAAGATTTATCCGTCGTCCCCCCAATCCCGGTCCATCCCTGTGCATCCCTGGCTCATTCCCGTCGTCCTCTTCGCGTCCCCGCCCTGTCTCTCAAACCGCAAAACCATGATAAACACCGACGAAAACCCCAAACGCCGCCCCCCCCATTCACGCTTCACCATCCCCCATTCCCCCTCCCCAACAAAAGGGCTGTCCCAAATCCAAGCCCCCCCGATCATCTTCCACAAAACAAGCCCTTTCCCCCCTTCCGCCATTCGTCATTCAGATTTCACTCGTCCTTCGTCCTTCGTCATCCCCCCTCACCCGTCCCCCAACCCCCAACCCCCAACCCCCAACCCCCGACACCCGACACCCGACACCCGAC
>JBEHXY010000008.1:0-26540 GCA_048498455.1 Planctomycetota bacterium
GGAAGATGACGGGGTTTTCGGCGCCGGGCGGGGTGGCGGTGAAGCAGCGGATGCTGGCGTTGGAGGGGGCGGGGTTGTTCGGGTGAAGGGGCGGGTGAAGCTCAAAACGCAAAACGCAAAACGTTGGCATCGGCGCGGATGCAAGGTGGTGATGCGCGCACAGTTGGCACGGGTACGGCCCCCGAGGTTGGGGCCGTACCCGTGGCACCCCGGGTTGGGGGGGTGGGCATGGCGCTTGGTGTTGGGGGTGCATTGTGGGTGGGATGAGATGGGGTTTGACAGGGGTGGGGGATTGGCAGATAACATCGGCGTCGTGAGAGAGATGTGGTGGACCTGGGGCGGGCTATCTGCCGAGGAGTTAACTGTGGACAATCAGTTGATGGTTGAGTCGTACAAAGATGTGACGGTGGTGAGCTTTCAGAACGTGGCGGTTCTGGACTCGGCGAATATCGAGGCGTTGGGTCGGAACCTGCTGGAACTGGTGGAGAAGCAGGACCACCGGAAGCTGATCCTGGAATTTTCGGCGGTGCGGTTCATGTCTTCGCAGGCGCTGGGGGTGCTGCTGCAGTTGAAGAAGGCGCTGGATCCGCTGGGCGGGAAGGTGCTGATCGCGGGAATTCGTCCGGAGCTGCACAAGGTGTTCAAGATCACGAACCTGCACAAGCTCTTTACGTTTCATGACACGATGGAGAAGGCGCTGCAGGAATTCAATGTGTTTATTCCGGGGAGGTGACGGGGGATGCGTTGGGGTTGATGACGGATTCAGCACGAAGGCACGAAGGGTGGAAGGGCACGAAGGGGACGGGGTTGGCAAGGGGTGGAATTTTCGGTTGGGTGTTGGGGGCTCGCCGGGGGTTGGGGGTGGTTCTATAATGGGGGTATGAAAGCACGTACGACTACAGCGAAGATGGTTGGGGCAGCGCGGCCGGAACCTGGGGCTTTGAAGCTGGTGGTGTATCCGGATCCGGTGTTGAAGAAGATTGCCGGGGATGTGCATCAATTTGATGCGTGGCTGGCGGCGGTGGTGGAGCGGATGAAGGATTTGATGGTGGAGAACAAGGGGGTGGGGCTGGCGGCGCCGCAGGTGGGTTTGCCGCTGCGAATCTTCGTGGCGGCGGAGTCGGCGAAGCGGGAGGATGCGAAGGTGTACATCAACCCGGTGCTGACGGACGAGCGGGGGTCGGAGGAGGGAGAGGAGGGGTGTTTGAGTTTGCCGAACATACGGATCAAGGTGCCGCGGTTCACGCATGTGCGGGTGGAGGCCCTGGATGAGAAGGGGCAGCCGTTTGCGGAGAACCTGGTGGATTATGTGGCGCGGATCATCCAGCATGAGAACGATCATCTGGATGGGATTCTGCTGCTGGACCGGATGAGCCCGGTGGCGATGCTGGCGAATCGGCGGAAGGTGAAGGAGTTGGAGGAGCGGAAGAAGGGGAAGTGATGGGGGTCAGAGCTGAATCAGTTCGATGGCAGCCAGTTGGGTGGGAGTTTTGGCCAGGGAAGGAACCCCTGCGTCGAAGGTTGCGAGACGGCTGTTCCGCGACATAGCGAGTGCGAGCAGGTAGGCGTCCGTCACTTGGTTATGACCACGCAGGCCCAGTGCGCCGACCAGCGGGTGAAGCATGGGGAGAGCGCACTCCCAGAACTCGTGGGTGGGCTTGGCGGTTTGGAAGGCCAGCAAGCGAATCGCCGCGGGTGGATCGACGGGGGGCCGCTGGACCTTGGGATTGCAGGAGAGGCGAACAAAACCGGCTTGGGTAATCGCACAGGTCGCGCAGCCGTGTTGGACATTCACATCAAGCCAGGCGTGAGCGGCACGATGGTGGGAATGCTGCGGCCACACGATGGCATGGAGAACATTCACATCGAGCAAGTAGAGTGCCATGAGCTAAAGTTCGTCTTCTTCTTCGGCTCGCAGCACATCTTCCAGATGGATGGGCGGGGAATCGGGCGGGACTCGAAACAGGGCGAATCCGGTAACCGGGTGAATATCGAACTCCTGCTCGGGCGGCGGTGCGACGGGGAGCGTAGTCGGGTAAGCTACCTGAACTTCAAGACGCAGGGTTTGGCCTTTAGGCAGATCGACAGGCCCTTCGGGAATCAGGACATGGCCATCGAAATGAGCGAACAGGGTGGTCATCGCAGGATTATAACATAGCGGGGGAAGGAAAGTTGAGGGGCGAGGGGTGGCTGCCATCGCGGCAGGTGGGGTGGGTGTGGCAGGTGCGGAGGAACTCATGGGCCGGAAGGGCGTTTTCGTAAAATGTTGCAAATTCCATAGTTATACAACACGCGACAAAGCGTCTGGTTGCGGCATGGGGGTTGCATAGGGGTGTTTGACGCGGTGTACATATCGGTTCCAAAGAGCTTGTCGCCGCTGCATCAGATTTTGAACGCAATGAGGAGTTGACACATGGCGAAGGTGATTGGGATCGACCTGGGGACGACGAATTCGGTCGTGGCCATCATGGAGGGGACGCAGGCGAAGGTGCTGGTCAATGCGCAGGGTTCGCGGTTGACGCCGTCGGTGGTGGGGTTCACGGACAAGGGGGAGCGGCTGGTGGGTTTGCCGGCGAAGCACCAGCAGGTGACCAACCCGACGAACACGGTTTTTTCGATCAAGCGGTTCATGGGTCGGCGGCACAGCGAAGTGAGCGGGGAAGAGAAGCTGGTGCCGTACAAGGTGGTGGGCGGGCCGGAGGAGCTGGTGAAGGTGGACGTGCGCGGGAAGCTGTTCACGCCGCCGGAAATCAGCGCGATGATTCTGCAGGACTTGAAGAAGACGGCGGAAGATTACCTGGGTGAGAAGGTCACCGAGGCGATCATCACGGTGCCGGCGTACTTCAACGATTCGCAGCGGCTGGCGACGAAGGAAGCGGGCGAGATCGCGGGGCTGACCGTGAAGCGCGTGCTGCCCGAGCCGACGGCGGCGGCGCTGGCGTACGGGATGGACAAGAAGAAGGGCGGGAAGATTTTCGTTTTCGACCTGGGCGGCGGCACGTTCGACGTGTCGGTGCTGGACGTGGGCGAGGGCGTGTTTGAAGTGCTCTCGATCAACGGCGACACGCACCTGGGCGGTGATGATTACGACCAGGCGCTGGTGGATCACATTGCCGAGGAATTCCGGAAGCAGCAGGGCATCGATCTGCGGAAAGATCCGATGGCGTTGCAGCGGCTGAAGGAAGCGGCGGAGAAGGCGAAGATCGAGCTGTCGGCGAACATGGAGACGTCGATCAACCTGCCGTTCATCACGGCGGACGCGAGCGGTCCGAAGCATTTGCAGATGGCGATCACGCGGAGCAAGTTTGAGAGTTTGACGGCGGCGCTGACGGAGCGTTGCCGTCAGCCGGTGCTCAAGGCGCTGCAGGATGCGGGGCTGGCGGCGAACCAGGTGGATGAAGTGCTGCTGGTGGGCGGTTCGACCCGCATGCCGCGGATTCAGACGATGGTGAAGGAGATATTCGGCAAGGAAGGCAACAAGAGCGTGAACCCGGACGAAGCGGTGGCGATCGGCGCCGCGATCCAGGGCGGGATCACGACTGGCGAAGTGAAAGACATCCTGGTGCTGGACGTCACGCCGCTGTCGATGGGCGTGGAGACGTACGGCGGGGTGATGACGGTGATGATTCCGCGCAACACGACGATTCCGACGAGCAAGAGCGAGACGTTCTCGACGGCGGCGGACAACCAGACGAGCGTGGAGATTCACGTGCTGCAGGGCGAGCGCGAGTTCGCCAAGGACAACCGGACGCTGGGCAAGTTCACGCTGCAGGGGATCCCCCCCGCCGCGCGTGGCACGCCGCAGATTGAAGTGACGTTCGACATCGATGTGAACGGCATTTTGAATGTGAAGGCGAAGGACAAGGCGACCGGGAAAGAGAACAAGGTCGAGATCAAGGGCCACTCGGGTCTCTCGAAGGAAGAGATCGAGCGGATGAAGAAGGAAGCGGAAGCGCACGCGGACGAAGACAAGAAGCGGCGCGAGTTCGTGGACCTTCGGAACCAGGCCGAGGCGGTCGTGCTGCATGTGGAAAAGGAACTGCAGGAGCATGGCGGCAAGGTGGGACCGCAGGAGCGCGGGGACATCGAGAACGCCTTGAACCGGGTGAAGGAACTGGTGAAGGGCGAGGACAAGGAACAGCTTCAGAAGGGTCTGGACGATTTGAACAAGGCGCGGATGAAGCTGGGCGAAGCGATGTACAAGGCGCAAGCGGAAGCGGGCGCTGCGGGCGGAGCCGGCGGGGCCGGTGCGACGGCGACGGATGCACGTGCGGCGGGCGATCAGCCTGCGGGCGGCGCGGCCGGCGGCGGAGCGGGCAAGGGCCCGGACGACGTGATCGACGCCGAGTATGAAGTGAAGTAACGAAGCCCGACTAGTTTGGTGAAGACGGGGCGCCGCGTGGCGTCCCGTCTTTTTTATGGGAGCGTGGAGGGAGGGGCGAAAAGCGGCAAAAAATGTGGCGCAGGGGCTGGACAAGAGCGATGGCAGAGGCAATAATTTGATCAGTCAGTAGCAAACGGGGCCGGGATGGCCGGAACGAGTCGTTTACTTACATTCTTAAAACTCAGCCTCGAAGAAGCCTCTCCGATTTGTTTTGCTGGTGACCTTCAACGTTGTCCTTCTCCCATCTAAGGAAGTTCCTTCCCCAGGCCTTCCTTAGATCCCCCTCCAGAGCCCGAACACCCCTGTTCGGGCTCTCTTTTTTTTGCGCCGAGGGGGGTGGCGGAGCGGGTTGCCGGCGATGCAGATGGGGGCGGCGGGCACAGGAAGTTTGGCGCTGCGGTGCGAGCGCGGGTCTTGTGCGTATTACTGCCCATCATCTGCATATCGGTCATCGTATGGACGAGTGGGGATTCAGGGATAGGATAGCGGTTTTTGCTTCAGGTGGGCGGGCAGTGGTGGGAGGCGCGGGATTCTTTTGACCGGGGGCGCGGCGAAGCTTAGGCTCTGGGGCATGGAGAAGGATTCTTTTGCGGCATCTTCCGGGGTGGTGGCGGCGACGCCGGGGGGCGGCGGGGCGGCGCCGGAGGAGGCGGGCGGCGAGGCGGCGGCGAGCGAGCTGTTGCGGGTGGCGGGGGTGACGGTGCGTTTCGGCAGTTTTACGGCGGTGGAGGAGGTGTCGTTTTCGCTGCGCGGGGGGCAGACGCTGGGGCTGATCGGGCCGAACGGATCGGGAAAGACGACGCTGCTGCGGACGATTGCGTCGCTGCAGGTGGCGACGGCGGGGCGGGTGGCGATTCATGGGCAGTGGGTGTGGCCGGGGTCGGAGGATGCGGCGCGGCACATCGGGTTCACGGCGGACGTGCCGCCGCTGTACGAGGGGATGACGGTGCGGCGGTTCCTGGAATTCATCGCGGCGGGGTACGGGATCATGCCGGAGGAGACGCCGAACCTGATCGATTTCTGGCTGGAGAAGGTGTGGCTGACGGAGAAGGCGGGGACGAAGATTCGGGGTTTGTCGCGGGGGATGAAGCAGCGGGTGGGGGTGGCGCGGACGCTGCTGCCGAACCCGAGCGTGATTCTGCTGGACGAGCCGGCGTCGGGTTTGGATCCGGCGGGCCGGGTGCAGTTTCGGCGGCTGCTGATGGATTTGCGGGAGCAGGGGAAGACGCTGATTCTGTCGTCGCATCTGCTGGCGGACATGCCGGAGTATTGCACGCACATCGCGATCATGTCGAAGGGGCGGCTGGTGAAGTTCGGGACGGTGGCGGAAGTGGCGGCGGGGGCGGACGACGGTCGGTGCCGGTACACGCTGGAACTGGCGGAGCCGTTTCCGAACCTGGAGGGGGAGCTTGGGGCAATGGAGGGGGTGATGGAGATTGAGCCGGGGCGGCTGCGGGTGTCATTTACGTTTGGCGCGGAGAAGGGGGAGGCGGCGGCGCTGCTGCGGGTGCTGGTGGGGAAAGGGATGGCGGTGTCGGCGTTCGTGGCGCATGCGCCGGGGCTGGAGGAGGCGTACCTGCGGTCGGGGATTCGGCAAGTGGATTAAGGGCGTGCCGGCGAGGCGCGCGCGGAGGGATGCGTGATTGGATCGTCGCGGTCGTATGCGGTGGGGATGGCGCACTTTCAGCTGGGGGGCGGGTATTTGTCGCTGGCGGCGCTGTCGGTGGTGTACACGCTGATTTTTTTCGGGAGCATCTGCACGTACGTGTACATGGAGGCGACGTCGGGGCGGATGCCGATGCGGGTGACGTTCGGTCCGGGGGCGGTGTCGGTGATGTTCGTGCTGCAGGCGGTGAACCTGGTGATATTCGGGGCGCTGCGGATCGCGGGGGCGGTGCGCGGGGACGTGACGTCGCGGATGATCGAGTCGCACCGCCTGATGCCGGTGCCTTCGTGGCGGGCGGTGGCGGGGTACATGCTGGGCAGCACGGCGCACGTGGCGGCGTTCGCGCTGTTGACGCTGCTGTTTGCGATGGGGCTGGCGATGGCGGCGGGGACGCCGCTGACGGATGTGGCGCTGAAGCAGGGAATCCTGCTGCTGTTCACGGGGATGGTGTGGTCGCTGGTGGCGATGTTGAACCTGTTTCACCGGGCGGCGTTTGTGGCGGCGACGGTGGGCGGGGTGCTGGCGATCTTCAGCACGGTGGCGGCGCGGGGGTTTGCGCTGCTGCCGGCAATGGGGCTGCTAACCGGGCCGTTGCTGGGGAACACGATTTTCTATTTCGGACCGACGCCGTGGACGATTTCGGTGTGGGTGTACCCGGTGTCGATCGTGGGGCAGCTGGCGTTTTTCAGCCTGTTTTTTGCGGCGGCGTGCCGGTGCTACCGCGGGACATACCGGACGGTCTTTACGGGCTGGCAGGCGCTGTTGCTGCCGGTGGTGTGGGCGGGACTGTCGGCGGCGGGGATCGTGCTGGTGGAGGCGATCCCGATCATCCAGCGGCTGTTTTACCGCGAGGACGCCATGATCGTGGGGAAACAAGTGGCGGCTTCCACGGCGATGGCGATGCTCCTTTCGCTGATACCGATTTACACGGTGTCGATGGAGCAGCGCGGGCGGCGGGGGCGGCTGGCGATGGGGCTGGCGGCGACGCTGGTGCTGAGCGTGGTGGTGGGGATGATTCCGATGGGCGTGTGGCGGCAGTTTCAGACGACGGGGACGCAGTTCGCAGTGACGTGGCTGGCGGTGGCGGCGTTTCTGCTGACGGTGTTTTTGATCTGCCACCTGTTCTCGAAGGCGACGCCCTCGTCCCTGGGGATTCTGCTGGCGATCGTCACGTTCGTGGTGTGGGTGGGACCGCTGGCGCCTGCGGCGATCGTGCATGCGATGGTGGAGGATCCGGAGTCCACGCTGGCGCAAACCGTGGCGACGTTCAGCCCGGTGGGGCTGCTGATGGACCAGTGGACGAGCGACGCGCCCGTGTCGGCGGCGCCCGGGCTGGCGTGGCAGTGGTTCCTGCCGCTGCTGCTGCTGGTGTATGCGGGGGTTCGGCGGCGTGCTAAGCGGAGGGGTGAATCGACACGCGGGCCGTCATCGACGCAAACTGTCCCGGCGTGAGGCGGAGGGCGTTGGCCATCACGTTGCAGGTTTCGACACAGAGCATGCCGGGCCATTCGTCATCGCCGAAATCGGCCATGGCCTTGGCCTTGGCGATCCAGGGGTTCCAGACGACGGTGTCGGCGGAGCCGGTCTTGCCGATGTGAATATGGCGGCCGCTGGCGCCGGGAGCGGGGGGATCTTCGACGACGACTTCGGCGGTGGTGTTGGTGTAGACGCGGTCGGTTTCGGCGGTGATGCGGATGACGTCGTCCTGGGTTTTTTCCTTCAGGCCATCGACCTTGTCGATGTAACGGGCGCCGGCGAGGCCGCGGACGGTGAGGGCGCGGGCGTCGGCGACAGCGAAATAGGTGTGGAGCGCTTCCTCGGCGGTGAGCGGCGTGCTGCCAGTGTTGGTGAGTTCGAGCCGCAATTCGAGTACCTTGCCGAAGGAGGCGTGCATGCGCAGGGTGAAATCGTGGGGCCAGGAGCGGCGGGTGTCGTCATCACTTTGCAGGAGGAGCGTGACGCGGGCGGCGCCTTCGGGCAGGAGCTCGGTGGATTCGAGCGACCATTCCTTGAGGCGGGCGAAGCCGTGGGCGGGCGCGGCGGGATCGTCTTTGCGCGGGCCGAACCAGGGGAAGCAGACGGGCACGCCGCCGCGGATGGGTTTACCGGCGGCCCAGTGGGATTTTTCGCTGAGCCAGAGGACGTCGCGATCGGCGCCGGCGGGGATCCAGGAAGCGACGTGGGCGCCGTGGAGGTAGATGAGGCCGCGGGCGGCGGGGGCGTCGATCTGCACGGCGCGGAGGCCGCCATTGGCGGTGATGATGCGGGTGGCTTCGGGCATGGGCGGGCTCCTGTGGGGTGGGAGGAGGTTCGAACCGCCACCTTAATCGACCTTTTGCACGCCCGCCACCGGGGCGTTTTTCTGGAGGGGGTGTTGTTCGCCGAAGAGATCGAGCTTGACCACGTCGTTGCGGAAAAAGAGGGCGACGGTCCAATCGAGGACGACGCGGATCTTGCGTTCCCAGCGCGGCATCTGGAGGAGGTAATAGGTTCGCCAGACCCACCAGGCGAGGAAGCCGCGGATTTTCACGCTGCGGATGCGGCCGACGCCCTGAAAGCGTCCGAGAGAGGCGAGCATGCCCATGGTTTCATATTCGAAGGCTTCGAGTTCGGCATTGCGGCCGCCGCGGCGGACGACGGCGGCGATGTTGCGTGCCAGGACCTTGGCTTCGCGCAGGGCGTGCTGGGCGAGGGGCGGGTAGGGCTTGCCGTTTTTGTCGGGGATGGCGGCGCAATCGCCGAGGGCCCAGACCTCGGGCCGCTGCTTGGAGCGCATGGTGCCATCGACAACGACGCGGCCATTCTTGGCTTTTTCCAGGGGCAGATCGGCGAGGAGCGGATTGGCGGTGAGGCCGGCGGTGAGAATGATGGTTTCGGCCTCGATGACGCCGGGCTCCACCCCTTCGGGCAGGAGGACGCGGCCATTCTCGATGGCTTTGACGCGCACACCGGTATGAAAGCTGACGCCGCGGCGCCACAGGACATCGGTGGCATAGCGGGAAAGCTCTTCCTCCATCTCGGGCATGATGCGGTCATGGGCTTCGATGAGGACGAAGCGCAGGAGCTCTCGCGGGATGCGCGGATAGCTGCGCAGGAGGTTGTGGACGAATTCCGTCAGCTCGCCCATCAGCTCCACGCCCACGAGGCCCCCACCGATGATGACGACCGTCAGGAGTTTGCGGCGGCGCTCGGGATCTTCCTCGACGTCGGCCTGTTCGAAGAGGTCGATGATCTTGTTGCGCAGGTAGATGGCGTCGCCGAGGGTTTTGAAGCCGACGGCGTTGTGGCTTCCGGGCACGAGGTTGAAATTGGTGATGCCGCCGAGAGCGAGCACGAGCTGGTCGTAATCGACATCGTATTCGTAATTGTCGGGGGTGTGGCGGGCGTAGACCTTGCGTGCCTGGAAATCGATGCGTTCGACCTCGGCATCAATGAAGCGGGCTTTTTTGAACATGAGGCGGATGGGGCTGACGGAGTGGCGCGGCTCGAGCACGCCGCTGCCGGCTTCAAAGAGCAGGGGCGTCATGAGGAAATAGTTGTCGCGGCTGATGAGGGTGATCTCGACACCCTCGTGTCCTTTGAAGAGTTTCTCCAGGTTGCGGACGGTATAGACGCCGCCGAATCCACCGCCAAGCACGACGATGCGCTGGACGGTGCGGTGGCGCTCGGCCTCCCAGTTGGGGCGTTTTGCCGCTTCCTTGTCGACGGGCGGCTGCTGTTCAACCACGGTCATTGAGCACCTTTCCTGACGGGGCGGGACGGCCCTCGGATCATTCTATAGAGGGCAATGGGGGTCGGAGAAAAATCCCAAGAAGAGGGTGATGATGAATCCTATACAAAACTTCGTAGCGGAACGCTCGCAACTGGCATACCATGAGGGCTTGGAGTAAGCTGCCCCGTCGCCAAGACTGGAGATTTGTGCATGCCGACCGTGCTCCCGATGTTGAATGAACATATTCGCAGATTGGCCCGTCGTGAGATTCGGTCGCACACCAGCAAGGTAAAGAAGGCGGCCGCCCAATATCGACGGGATATTGCGGCGCTGAAGCGGCTGGTGAAGGTGCTGCACAGCCGGCTGGCGTCGGTGGAGCGGGGCGGGACGCAGCGTGCGACGACGGATGCATCGGCGGAAAACCTGCGGTTTCGGGCGGACGGGTTGCGGACGCATCGGGCCAAGCTGGGCATTTCGGCGCGGGATTATGGCCGGCTGGTGGGGGTTTCGGGACTGACGATTTATCACTGGGAAGCGGGGAAATCCAAACCGCGGCAGAAGCAACTGCCGGCGATCGCGGCGGTGCGGGGATTGGGCAAGCGGGAAGCGTTGCGGCGGCTGGAAGACATGTGAGAGGGGAGGGGTTAGCGGAAGGGGCGGGACTGGGGAAAGCCGCCGGCGGGAGTCGAACCCGCAACCTACGGTTTACAAAACCGTTGCTCTGCCATTGAGCTACAGCGGCGTGAACGCACACTATACCGATGGGTTCGGTGTTGGGGCAAACGCGGGACGAACGGTGAAGAGCGTGGCTTCGGGCGGGCAATTCATGCGGATCGGCGTGGAGTAGCCAAGGCCGCGGGAAACGAACATCGTGCGGGTGGGCAGGGGCTGGCCGGGGAGCGGGGGAAATGCAAAGAAACCGCGCAGGTATTGGCGATGTTCCATCGGCACGTAGAGTGCGCCGAGGCCCGGGAGCACCGCCTGGCCGCCATGCGAATGGCCGGTAAGCATGTACTGCCATGGCCAGGGCTTGAGAAATTCGACGCCGTCGGGATTGTGCTGCAGGCAGACGATGGCGTCGGCGGCGGAGAGCCCCTGGAAGGCGGCGGCCGGATCGGCGAGGTCGGACCACATTTCATCGAGGCCCACGAATGCGAGGCGGGCGCCGTTTCGCTCGATCCAGAGCTGCTCGTTGCGCAGCAGGCGGAGGCCGTGCTCGCGCACCATGGCGACGAGGCGTTTCTGGATGGAACGCCGGGCGGAGCGTTTGCCGACTTTTCGCCAGGAATATTCGTGGTAATCGTGGTTGCCGAAGATGACGGCGACGCCGTCGGGCACCGGGGCTTCGGCAAGAATTTTGAGGAGGCGGCGGATGGGCGGGAGGGCCTTGGGGTCGTAGTCGATCAGGTCGCCGGTGATGACGACGATGTCGGGTTTTTCGGTGAGGCAGGCGCGGATGACGCGCTCGAGGTAATCAACGCGTGTGCGGCCGGCGTGCAGGTCGGTGAGGTGCAAAATGCGATAGCCGTTGAGGCCTTCGCGAACGGAGAGGGGCATGTCGAAGCGGGTGAGCTCCCAGCGGAAGGGGGCAACGAAGCGCGGCCAAAGGAGGCAGGTGAGCGCCGCTTTTCCGGCCGCGGAAATGAGGCTGTTGACGGCGCGGTTGCGCAGGAAGAGGCGCTCGAACCAGCGTCCCCTGATCTCAAATGGCCGGCGACGTGCCGCGGTCATTCGTCGTCCAACCCGGGATTGAAACTCATGGTCATGATGGCCTTGATGGGTTTTCCCGCTTCGTAGGCAGGGCGGAACTTGCTGGCGAGGATGTTGGCGCGGGCGGCCTCGTCGACGTCGCCGTTGCCGCTGGATTGATCGAGTTTCACGGCACCGACCTGGCCGTTGGCGAGGACCTCCACGGAGAAGACGGCGTGGCGTGTCGGCGGATGGAGCGCGGCGGCGGCGGGCAATTGCAGGCTGGGTTGCTCGAGCACCTGCGGCGAGGGGTTGTTGGCGCCGGAGGGGCCGCGATCGATTCCGCTGCCGGTGCGTCCGCCGGCGTCGGCGGGCAGGCCCTTGTAGCCGGGCCCCATGATCTTGATGACCGGTTCATCATCGCCGCCACCTTCACCATCACCGGCGACGGGCGAGGCCGCGCGGGTGCTGCCGCGGCCGGTGACCATGGCGAGCGGTCCGCCGGTGGATTTCTCCGGGGGCGTGACGGTCGGCGCCGACGGGGCGGGCGTTGAGGGAGCGGCGGCAACTGCTGACGGCGCGGGGAGGGGGGCTGGCAGAGGGGCGACGTCGATCGGCGGCGGAGCGACGGCGACGGGAGGGGCGGGCTTCACCGGCGGGGTGACTTTGGGGGTGCCCAAGGTGTCGGCCGGGCCCACGCCAATGACCGGGGGCTGGGGCGGGGGCGTGAGCTGGGCGCTGGCGATCTGCCGGGTGAGGTTGGGTTCGGGAGGCGTGGGCGGCGCGGGCGGCGGGGGTGCGGTGGTTCGGAGAAGGTCGGCGGCGTTGTTGCCCAGGACGCCCGCTGGGCCGGGGGCGCCGCTGTCGACCACGACGTAACCGCCGCCGCCGGAGCCGGCGTCGCGCGCGCCATCGCCTCCGCCGGGGGTGGCGCCGGGGCCGAAGAACCAGGCTGCGAGAAAGCCGCCGACGGCCAGCATGTGGAGGAAAAGTGCCCCCCCCACCGCGACGAGGACGGCGAGCGGAACGGCGATGGCGCCTTTGAGGATCAGGACGCGGCGGCGGCGCTGCTCCTCTTCCAGGGCCTCGATGGCCGCGGAACTTTCCGCGTCTCCTTCGAGCGGCTCCGCTTCGTCGTAAGCGCTGCGGAGTGCCGCGGCCAGGTCGTCGGGCTCGGCCAGGGCGGCGCCGCCAAGGTGGGCCGCGTCGTCGAAAGAAGCGCGTCCCGGGGATGCGTCTCTTTCAGTGTCCGCCATGCGACCGCTCCGGCAACGCGCCTTGTCCTGGATCGCGGCGTTCCAGCGCGCCGCATTCAACGTTCATTATCGGCACGACCGCGGATCGCTCAGAGCAATTCGAGAATCTGGTAACGCAGCGTTCCGCGCGGCAGGTTGACGCTCACGGTTTCGCCCACGCGGGCCCGCATCAGCGATTCGCCGAGCGGGCTCTTGGCCGACACTTCCATGATGTCCGATTCCACATCGATCTTTCCGACCTCCCCCACGAGGCGGAAAGTTTCCTCGTCACCGCTGCCGACTTCCTTCACGCGGACGGTGGAACCGAGGAACACCATGTCCTCGGGGACGCTGGAGTTGTCGACGACGGTGACGCTGCGGATGCGTTCCTCCATGTTCTTGATGCGCGATTCGTTGAGGGCGTATTCCTCGCGCGCGGCATGGTAGTCGGCGTTTTCCTTGAGGTCGCCTTTCTCGCGGGCCTCGGCGATGGCCTTGGCGATCACCGGCCGCATGTCGATCATCCGCTTCAAATCCTGCTCCAGCTTGGCTTTTTCCGCTGGAGTGACCATCTGCATGTCCATAAGCCCGACCTCACGACGCTGTAAAAAATGCCACCCGCGCGGCGCGTCCGGCGCTCGCGGTCTCGGGCGGACTTCCTCGAACCCTCATGTCCGCTGGATCATGAAATGTTCAGAAATTCCTTCATGTGCTGATCATACACATCCTGAGCCGGCTTTTCCGTCAGGTTGAGCCGCAGCTCGTTGATCACCTTGGTGCCCTGCCCGATCCACTCGCGGAAGCAGGGGCCGCATACGGAATCCTGAATCTGCTGGCCCAGTTCGCCGCCGAAGGGCGGTTCGGGCATCTTCGGTGCGACGCGGCCGCAGCGCTTGCACTTGATCTTGCCGCCGCCCTTGTCCTCTTCGGTGAGCTCCTCGGTCTTGATCTCCGGCACGGGGGCGCCCAGCTCCTTGAGGGCCTGGGCCATGTCGTTGCGCGGCATGAGGTCGCCCTTGTCGTGGGCGACGCGGTAGCCGCGCGTGAGGGTGTCGATCGCGCCGGCGTTGTCGCCGCTGGCGCGCTGGGCCATGCCCAGGAGCGCATACGCTTTCGAGAAGCCGCTGTTGAGCGCCAGCACCCGCTGCAGCGCCGGCACCGCCTCCTGGGGGCGTCCCGCATCCATGTAGGCGCGGCCCAGGGAGAAGAATCCCAGTTCGTTGGTGGGATCCGCCTGGGTCATTGTTGAAAATCGTTCAATTCGCTGATCGAGTTCGCTCATGTCGTTTCTTGCTCCTTTGCTGCCGCATTTTACCGGCCCTTGCCCCCACGGGCCACGCATGGCGGCCGCGATTCACGCCTTGGTCGCGGCCTGCCCCTTTTCTCGGGTGAAATTATAGTGGATACTAGGTC
This sequence comes from Planctomycetota bacterium, assembly GCA_048498455.1. Classification (GTDB taxonomy): domain Bacteria; phylum Planctomycetota; class Phycisphaerae; order WQYP01; family WQYP01; genus CALCHA01. Next base: position 14,100 of record JBEHXY010000008.1, read on the forward strand.
GAAGCCGATAACTCCGAAGGTGATATAGAATGGCCGATTCAAGTACCATTGACTGGCAACCGCGACTGGGCGAGAACTTCGTTTTCGCCGGAAAGCACTACGACATTGCCAAGGCCAAGGAACTCATCAAGGCCACCCCGCGCCCCATTGAGAACAAGCCCCTCTCCACCTTCAAATCGATGTATTACGAAGCCGTCAAAATCGACTGGGACAAAGCCGAGAAAACCGATCCGGCGGTTCCGATCATCGCGGTCACGGAAGCCGGCGGCAAACTGGTGCTGATCGACGGCTGGCACCGCTTCGCCAAGGCCCTGCGGACGCGCCTGACCGAACTGCCCACCGTCGCGCTCACCGAAGAAGAGACCCTCAAGGTCCGCCGCTGACGCCGCCCGCTGCCTCTTTGCGGCGACCTTCCATGCAGCCCGCCCACCGCACCACCGCCCTCCAACTGCTGGTGCTTTTTCTCGCGCCGCTGCTCACCTTCCTCACCGCGCTCCACCACCCGTTCATCGACCTCGATGACGATCTCTACGTTTCGTTGAACCCGAACGTCCTCCACGGCGTGTCGCAGGAAGACACCGCGTGGGCCTTCACCACCACGCGCGGCGGTTACTACATTCCCCTCACCTGGCTGTCGCTGCAACTCGATGCCTCGCTCTCCGGCGATACGCCGGAGCAGATCGAGCAGCGGCTGCGCATCGGGGGCGAAGGGCCTTTGCCGTCGGCGACGGTGTATCACCTCGACAACGCCATCCAGCACGCGCTGGCGACCTGCCTGCTGTTTCTGTTCCTGCGGAAGGCGACGGGGAGGCGCTGGCCGGCGTTTCTCGTGGCGCTGCTCTGGTCGCTGCACCCGCTGCGCGTGGAATCCGTCGCCTGGATCACCGAGCGCAAAGACACGCTGGCGGCGCTCTTCGGATTCCTCGCCTGCTTTCTTTATGTGCACCCGTTCGGCCGCCGGCGCGTCATGCAGATGACCGCCGTGGCGGCGGCGTTCACGGCGAGCCTGCTGGCCAAGCCGCTCTTCGTGTCGCTTCCGCTGCTGCTGTTGCTGCTGGATGTGTGGCCGCTCAAGGGCACCCGGTCTGTGGAGTCGCTGCCTTTTGCACTTCTGACGAAGCTGCACCTGTTTTTTCTGGCCGCGGGCGCTTCCGTCGTGACCATCTTCGCGCAGCACTCGATCGGCGCTCTGGACCTTGTGCCGGTGTCGCTTTCGACGCGCCTCGCCCATGCGGCCATCACCCCGATGCGCTACCTGTACCTGCAGTTCTTGCCCGTGGGCCTGTCGGTCCGCTACCCGTACGACCTGCATCCCGCGCCGGGTGCCGTAGCGCTTTCGCTGCTCCTGCTGGCGGCCATCACGGCGGCGTGCATCGTCCTGCGACGTTCGCGCCCCCACCTGCTCGTGGGATGGCTCTGGTTCCTGGTCAGCCTGCTGCCGATGGCCGGTATCCTGCAGGCGGGCGAACAGGCCTACGCCGATCGCTTCACGCTGCTTCCTTCGGTCGGCCTGCTGATGATGCTCGTTTATTCGCTGCCGCCGGCAGCATTCGCCGCCGCGCGCCTGGGCACCACCCTTTCCGCCGCCGCGGCACTCGCCGGCCTGCTGCTCCTGCTGACCCTCCAGCGGCTCACCGTGTGGCGCTCCAGCGTCGCGCTGTTGGAAGATGCCCTTCGGACCGCCCCCAACGCCTACGACCTGCACTACAACGTCGCCCTGGCCGAGAGCCGCGAACGCAACTTTCCCGCGGCCGCCCGCCACTACCAGCGCTCCATGGAGCTCAAGCCGGACTTCGCGCCGGCGTTTGAGAATGCGGTCCGCACCTTCACCGCCGCGCGCGATGCGGCGGGCCTGCTGGCGCTGCTGCAGGAAGCCGTCGCGATGGATCCCAACAACGCCGGCAAGCACGACCTCCTCGGGCGCATGCTCGCGTCCACCGGCCACCTGCCCGACGCCCTGCCGCATTTCGAAGCCGCCGTCCGCCTCGATCCTGCGTACCCCCCCTACCGCAACCACCTCGACCAGGCCCGCGCCGCGCTCGGTCCCGCCTCCGTCCCCGCGACCGTTCCTGCCAGCGGACCTCCATAAAAAGAGGCAGCCGCACCTTTCGGCGCGGCTGCCTGTCCCTGGTTCTTCCATGAGCGCCGGTTTATTCGACCAGCTCCCCTTCATGCACGGGCGACCCCTTGCGGAAGAGGAACCGCTGGTGGCGATCGGCATCGATTTCCACCGTGTCGCCTTCGTTGAACTCGCTGTCGAGAATCCTGGTCGCCAGCGGGTTCTCGATTTCCTGCTGAATCACGCGCTTCAGCGGCCGGGCGCCGAACGTCGGATCGTATCCGCGCTCGCCCAACTCCGCCTTCGCGGCGTCGCTCACCTTCAGGTGCAGCCCGCGGCCCTTGAGCCGTTTCTCAAGCCCCTGCAACTGGATGTCGACGATCCGCGTGAGATGCTCCTTGCCCAGCGAGTGGAAGATCACGATCTCGTCCACGCGGTTGAGGAACTCCGGCCGGAAGTGCTGCCGCAGCAGACCGCGCACCTGCGCCTCGATCTCCCACTCCGCGCCTTCCTTGCCGGTGAGGTCCTGGATAATTTGCGAGCCGATGTTGCTGGTCATGATGATCACGGTGTTTTTGAAATCCACCGTGCGTCCCTGGCCATCGGTCAGGCGCCCGTCGTCCAGCACCTGCAGCAGCACGTTGAACACGTCGCGGTGGGCCTTTTCGATTTCATCGAACAGGATCACCGAGTAGGGCCGCCGGCGAACCGCTTCGGTCAGCACCCCGCCCTCTTCGTAACCGACGTAGCCCGGCGGGGCGCCGATCAGCCGGGCCACCGAGTGCTGCTCCATGAACTCACTCATGTCGATGCGGATCAGCGCGTCCTCGGTGTCGAAGAGAAATTCCGCCAGCGCCTTGGTCAGCTCCGTCTTGCCCACACCGGTGGGGCCCAGGAACATGAAGCTGCCGATCGGCCGCCGCGGATCGCCGAGACCCGCCCGCGAGCGCCGCACGGCGTCGCTGACCGCCTTGACGGCTTCCTCCTGGCCGACCACGCGCTTGCCTAGGAACGATTCCATCTGCCGCAGCCGTTCGCGGTCGCCCTCGAGCATCTTGGTGACCGGAATGCCCGTCCACTTCCCGACGACTTCGGCGATTTCCTCGGGCGTGACTTCCTCGCGCACCAGCGCCGTGCCGCTCTTGAGCTGCGCGTCGAGTTGCTTCTGCCGCTCCACCTGCTGCGCTTCGAGCTCGCGGATGGTGCCATAGCGCAGCCGCGCCGCTTCTTCCAATTGCCCGCGCCGCGTGGCTTCTTCCAGGGCCCGCTGCGCGTTCTCGATTTTCTCGCGGATGTCCTTGATGGCCCGCAGCGCGCCGGCTTCCTGCTCCCACTGCGTCGTCAGGCGCGTGTTCTGCTCCTGTAGATCGCCAAGCTGCTTTTCCACCTTTTCCAGCTGCTGCTTTGAGCCCTCATCCTTCTCCTTGCGAAGGGCCTCACGCTCGATTTCCAGCTGCATCATCCGCCGGCGAATCTCATCGAGTTCCTGCGGCATCGAGTCGTTCTCGATCCGCAAACGGCTCGCCGCCTCGTCCACAAGGTCGATGGCCTTGTCCGGCAGGAAGCGGTCGGCGATGTAGCGGTGGCTCAAGGTCGCCGCCGCCACCAGCGCCGAATCCAGGATGCGCACCCCGTGGTGCGTCTCGTAGCGATCCTTCAACCCGCGCAGGATGGCGATGGTGTCTTCCACGCTGGGCTCGCCGACGAACACCTGCTGGAACCGCCGCTCGAGCGCCGGGTCCTTCTCGATGTACTTGCGGAATTCGTCCAGCGTCGTCGCGCCGATGCAGCGCAGTTCCCCGCGGGCCAGCATCGGCTTGAGCAGGTTGCCCGCGTCCATCGAGCCCTCGGCCTTGCCGGCGCCGACCACGTTGTGGATCTCGTCGATGAACAGGATCACCCCGCCCTGCGACGTCTCCACTTCCTTGAGCACCGCCTTCAGCCGGTCTTCAAATTCGCCGCGAAACTTGGCGCCAGCGATCAGCGCGCCCATGTCCAGCGCGATCAACCGCTTGTTCTTGAGACCCTCCGGCACGTCGCCCTTGAGAATCCGCTGCGCCAGCCCTTCAACGATCGCCGTCTTGCCGACGCCCGGCTCGCCGATCAACACCGGGTTGTTTTTGGTGCGCCGGCTGAGGACCTGCATGCAGCGGCGAATCTCATCGTCGCGCCCGATCACCGGGTCCAGCTTGCCCTTGCGCGCCGCTTCCACCAGGTCGCGGCCATATTTTTCCAGCGCCTGGAACTTGTCCTCGGGGTTCTGATCCGTCACCCGGGTGTTCCCGCGCACGTCCTTCAGGGCCGCGAGAATTTTGTCGCGCGTCACGCCCATCACCGAAAGCACTTCCTTCGCGCCCGAGGTCACCGCGGCCAGCGCCAGCAGAAAATGTTCCGTCGACAGGTATTCGTCCGTCAGCCGGTCCGCCTCTTTCTGGGCATCATTCAACACGGCCTGCAGCTCCCGGCTCACGCCGAGAGTCGCGCCGCCGGAGACCGTCGGCACGCGCTTGAGTTCGCTCTGCACCATGCCGGCGAGGCGATCGCCATCCGCCCCCAGCTTGCCCAGGATCGGCCGCACAATGCCCTCGCGATCCTGCAGCAGCGCCGCCAGCAGGTGCAACGGGCCAAACTCGCCGTGATGCAGTTCGCCCGCCAGCGCCTGGCCGGCCTGCAACGCTTCCTGCGCCTTGATCGTGAGTTTGTCCATTCGCATAAATATTCCTCTCCACCGCAGAGGTGGGCTTTTTCCAACGTGTGTAAGTGTGTCACCCCTGTAAGAACAAATGGCGTACCACCCCTGCACCCCGATTATACGGTGAAAACCGGGCTTACTCGCGAGCTCCCGGCTGCCAATCCGGCAGCCGCCGCCACCCTGGGCGCAGCAGAAAGGCCCGCGATCCGTTGCCGGACCGCGGGCCTCCGTTGTGGCAACATCGTCGCCTGCTGCTTACTTGCCGCTGGCCGTGGCGCCCTTGTTGACGTCCGTCGCCAGCTGGTCGACCTTCGCCTTCATGTCCGCCGAGAGGCTGTCATACATCGACTGCTGCTTCAGCTCGCTCACCAGCGTCTTGGCCTTGCCAAGATCGTTCTGCGAGATGTTGTTGCGCGCGTTGTCGATCAGCCGCTGGGCCGCGGCATCAGCGGTGCTCATCTTCGAGGTATCCGTGCCGTTCACGCTCGGCAACCCCGGCAGCTTGGAGGTCGCGCCGCTGGGCTGATTGCCGGTGGCGTCGCTGGCGGTGTGCACTGTGTTGTTCCCGGCGTTCTGCGCCGAGGTCCGCACGTCGGCGGCCGTGTTGCGGGCCGCAGCGCCGGCGTTGTCGGCCGCATTCTGCGCCGATGCCCCGACGTTGTTCGCCGTGTTGCGGGCATTGGCCGCGGCATTGTCGGTGGCGTCGCGCATCCGCGCGCCGGCATTGGCCGCCGCATCGCCGGTGTTCCGCGCCGCGTTATCGACGGCCTGGCCGGTGCGTTCGCCCGGCCCCGGGGCCGCCGCGGTTCCGCCGTTGTCGGCGCCGCGGTCACAGCCCACGAAGGCCACCGAAGCCGCCACCACACAGAACGAAAGCACTGCTGAGTTCAAAGTCTTACGCATATCCTGACTCCTAAAAAGCGTCACAGAGACTGCCCCTGCCATTGCAAAGCGCGGGCCGATGCCGCCACCGCCGCTCTTGGCGCCTCCCCTCATCCGCTCTCTTCACCCGCTGGACTTCCCTCCCGACAACGGATAATTAAACAAGCACTTTCACGTCCTATGTACAGCGCAGGTTCCCCCGCATGCCGATCATGACCGCCCAGGAATCCAACACCCTCAACGCCGCGCTCCAGCTCCACCAGCAGCGCCGCTTCGCCGAGGCCGAAGTCCTTTACCGGCAGCTTCTGGCGATGAACCCCAACAATATCGAAGGCCTGCACATGCTCGGCGTCCTGCTGTACCAGGCCGGCCACCCCGCTCCCGGGGCAGAGCTCATCGATCGCGCCGTGGCGCTCCAGCCCGCCCACGTCGATGCCCTGATCAACCTTGCGGAGGTCCGCCGCACGCTGGGCCACAACCAGCAGGCGCTCGCCGCCATCGACCGTGCGATCGCTCTGAATCCGCGGTCCTCTCCCGCCCACACCAACCGCGCCGCGATTTTGCGCCAGGTGGACCGGCTCGACGACGCCCTCGTCGCCGCGCGCACGGCGATCGCCCTCGATCCCGCGCAGGCGCTCGCCTACGTCCACGCCGGGTGCGCGATGCTCCGCTCCAGTCCCGCCGACGCCATCGCCTTTTTTGAAAAGGCCATCGCCCTCAACCCCAACAATGCCGACACCATCAGCTCGCTGGGCGTCTGCTACGAAATGCTTGGCCAGCACGAAAACAACCTCGCCTGCCAGCAGCGGGCCATGCAACTCGCCCCGAACAGCCTGCTCATCGCCCGCAACCTCGGCGCCGCCCTCGCCAATCTCGGCCGCTACAAGGAAGCCGCCTACATCTTTGAGCAGATCCTGGCGCACACGCCCGACGACCAGCACGCCCTCCTGAACTACGCCGGGTGCCAGCAGCGCCTCCGCAATTACGACAAGGTCCTCGAGATCGCCAGCCACATCCTCGAAAAATACCCCAACACCCCCGAGCCCTACTCCCTCATCGCCGATGCCCACGGAATCGTCGGCCGCTTTGACGAGGCCCTCGCCGCCGTCGATCGCGGCCTCGCGCTTCAGCCCCTTCCCCGCCTCTACCATTCCAAGGGCATCGCCCTCATCCGCGCCGGCCGCGCCCCCGAGGGCCTCGCCGCCCTCGAACAGGCGCTGGCCCTCGATCCCGGCAACGCCATCGTGCACTTCGACATTTCCGTCGCCCGCCTCGTCAACGGGAAGCTCGCCGAGGCCTGGCCCGAATACGAATGGCGTTGGAAGCACCCCGGCCTGCGAAGCTCCGCCGTCAGCTTCAAGGTGCCGCAGTGGGATGGCTCGCCCCTGAACGGAAAACGCATCCTTCTCTATGCCGAGCAAGGTCTCGGAGACACCGTCTTTTTCGGGAGATACGCCACCAAGATTGCCGAGGAAAAGGGGGGCCACGTCATCCTGGTGGTCCAGCCGCCGCTCGTGGAGCTCATGAAATCTGTCCGCGGCGTCCAGCAGGTCATCACCAACGGCGTGCCCCTGCCCGCCTTCGACACGCACCTCCCCATCATGAGCCTCCCCGGCATCTTTCACACCACGCTCGAGAACATCCCGCACGACGTTCCCTACATCGCCGCCGATTCCGCGCGCGTCGAGCACTGGAAGAACCGTTTCGCCGGCAGCCGCCATCCCTTCCGGGTCGGCCTGGTGTGGGAAGGGGGCGCGTTCCAGACCGAAAATTTCCTGCGTTCCGCCTCGCTGGAAGCCTTCTCGCCGCTGGCCTCCGTGCCCGGCGTCTCCTTCTTTTCCCTGCAGAAAGGCCCTGCCGCCGAGCAGGCCAAGCCCGCCAATCTCCCCGCCGCCTGGCGCTCGCCCGATGCCGACTTCACCGACCTCGACGCCGACATCAACGATTTCTCCGACACCGCCGCCATCGTCCAAAACCTCGACCTGCTGATCTCCATCGACACCTCGGTCGTCCACATCGCCGGCGCCCTCGCCAAGCCCGTGTGGATGCTTCTCGCCCACGCTCCCGGCCACATGTGGCTGCTCCACCGCACCGATTCCCCTTGGTACCCCACCTTCCGCCTCTTCCGCCAGCCCGCCTTCAAGGATTGGGCCACCCCGGTCGGCGCCGTCCGCCAGGAGCTGCTCGCCCGGCTGCAATCCCGCTGACCGCTGCCGGCCGGCGAGCGCACCGCCCCGCGCGGCCGCCTACATTTTTTTCGGGAACTTCGCCGCTCCTCGCGAATCCAAACATGCGTTCGCCAGAGGAGACCGCCATGAAAGTCCGCATCGCCACCGCCGCCCTCCTGACCGCCGCCGCTTTCCTTCACGCCGCCCCCATGCCGCCCGCCACGCCCGCTCCGGTTCCCGCAGCCGCAGCGCCCCCCTCCATCGAAGTCTGCTTCGTCCTCGACACCACCGGCTCCATGTCGGGACTCATCGACGGCGCCAAACGGAAAATCTGGTCCATCGCCAACGCCATCGTTAAGGACAACCCCAAGGCTTCCCTCAAAATCGCCCTCGTCGCCTACCGTGATCGCGGCGACACCTACATCACGAAGGTCTCCGACCTCACCGACGATCTCGACAACATGTACAAGGAACTCTCCGCCTTCGAAGCCGGCGGCGGCGGCGATGAGCCCGAGTCCGTCAACCAGGCCCTCGACGAAGCCGTCAACAAGATCTCCTGGTCCCCGATCACCCTCTCCGCCAAGCGCATCCTGTTCCTCGTCGGCGACGCGCCACCCCACATGGATTACCCCGACGACGTCAAATATCCCACGACCGTCGCGCTCGCCCTCCAGAAGCACATCACCATCGACACCGTGCAGTGCGGCGCCGCCCCCAACACCGCCACCGTCTGGCAGGACATCGCCAAGACGTCACAGGGCTCCTATTTCGCCCTTCCGCAGGATGGCGCCATGGCCGCCATCGCCACCCCGCAGGACAAGCAACTCGCCGACCTCAACGGCCAGCTTGCTCAAACCGTCCTGCCCTACGGCTCGGCGCGCCAGCAGACCGCCGTCGCCGCCAAGGCCTCTTCCTTCGGCGGCATGCCCGCCGAAGCCGCCGCCGACCGCGCTGCCTACAACGTCACCTCCGGCGGCCGCGGCGTGCAGGGCGCAGGCGATCTCGTGCAGGACATCAAATCCGACAAGGAACTCCTCGCCAAAACCAAGGACGAGGACCTCCCCGCCGCCCTCAAAAACCTCAGCCCCCAGGAGCGCCAGAAAAAGGTCGACGAACTTCTCGCCAAGCGTGAATCGCTCAACGAGCAGATCGCCAAGGTCGCCAAGGAACGCCAGGATTACCTGCAAACCCACACCCCCAAAACCCAGGGCGACGCCTTCGACACCCAGGTCATCCAGGCGCTGCACGCCCTCACCCCCTACCCCCAGTAGCCGCCCGCGCCCCCGACCGCGACGCCTTTCGCACCTTGCCTTTCCCCCCTTGTGCGCAAGCACCAGCGCCCACCGCGGCGCCGCCCCGCTTTCCCCCTCACAGCTCCATGATGTCGTTCGTCTTCGCCGACACCAGGCTCTCCACCGTCCCCTCAAATTTTTTCAGCAGGTCCTGCACATCGTCGCGCCCGCCCTTGGCCTGGTCCTCGGTCAGCAGCGATTCCTTCTCCTCGTTGTCCACCTTCTTGTTGGCATCACGGCGGATGTTCCGCAGCGCGATGCGCGTCTGCTCCGCCGCTTCTTTCACCTTCCCCACAAGTTGCTGACGCCGCTCGCCCGACAGCGCCGGCAGCACCAGCCGCACCTGCTTCCCGTCGCTCTGCGGGTTGATCCCCAGCTTCGCTTCCTCCAGCCCCCGCACGATGTCCTTGATCGACCCCGGATCAAACGGCTTGATCACGATGCTCGACGCGTCCGGCGTGGTCAAGCTCGCCAGCGCCCGCAGATCCGTCGGCGTGCCGTAGTAATCCACCTTGATGTACTCCACCAGCGCCGTCGTCGCGCGGCCCGTGCGCAACCCCCGGAACTCGTGCTTCAGGTGCTCCAGCGCCTTCTCCATCGACTCTTCGGCTTCAAACAAAATCTCATCAATCGGCATCGCAATTCTCCAGCGCCCGGGGCGCATCTCGTTTCAACTTCACATTCTAGCCGCAAACCCCGCGGCCCATCACTGCAACCCGTTCCCCTCGTCGCCCTGCCCTTCCACGTGCCGCAATCCCTCCGCCTTGCCCTGCACCCAGTACGGCGCAAAGGGCTTCGTCGGCGTCTCGACCATGTTGGTCACGCCCGCCACCTGCGGCGACGCCGGCGCCGGCCCCGTCTCCAGCACCACGATCGAATTCGCCCCCTTCTTCTGCCACACGCTCGGCAAATACAAACTGCGGCTGGCCCCCACATCCCAATACCGCCCCAGGTTGTGCCCGTTCACCCACACCACCCCGAACTTCCACTTGCTCAAGTCCAAATACGTTTCGCCCACATCGTTCAGTGTGAAGCTGCCGGTGAACACCGCCGGCCCGGTCGTCCCGCCGGCAGACGCCGGCCCATTCATCGGCGCCAGATCTTTCACATCCTCAAGCGCCCACATCGTCCAACCCGTCAACGCCTTCCCGCCCAGCGTCGGATTCCCCTCAAGACCCTTGCGCGAATTCTTCTGATCGAAGGGCGAGCTCGTCCGGCCCATGTTTTCCACCAGGATGTCCAGCGTCGCCCCCGCCGGCGCGTTGACCGGCGCGCTGAAACTGACCGCCTTCGGGTTCGTCAAGCCGTCCGCCACCACCTTCCCATCCACCATCACCCACACGTAGTCCCGCGCCGCCGGCAGCTCCAGTTTCCCGTTCGCCGCCGCCGCCAGCTTCGTGCGGTACAGCGTGAATCCATAATTCTGCCCGATGTCCTCCATCGGCTTCACATCGTTGCTCTTGATTCCCTTCCCATCATCCAGGTGCATCAGCAGCGGCCCGCTGAGCTTCAATGTAAACGCAGGAATCGAAATCACCTTCGGATCCGCCGGTATCTCCCCCAGCGTCACCCCGCGCCCCTTCGCCAGCACCTCGCGCAGCGCCTTGAACTTCGGCGTGATGCGCCCGAGTTCATCGATTGGCGCATCGTAGTCATACGTCGTCTGCATCGGCCGCCCCGCGTTCGACCCCGCGCTGAACCCGAAGTTCGTCCCCCCGTTCACCAGGAAGAAGGTCCACGACACGTCCTTCTGCGCCAGCAGAAATTCCGCATCCGACACCTGCTGCTTCACGCTCACCGTCATCAGCTTCCCGCCCCACAGGTCAAACCACCCCGTGTACACCTCCGGCGACAACACCGGCATGTCCCCGTTCACCGCCTGCGCCTGCCCGATCCGCTCCGGCACCTGCGCCTTGAACCCGTTGTACCCGCGCAACACCCCCGGGATGCCGTCCTTGTTGTTCCACACCGGCCCGGAGTGGTCGCACGTCATCAATTGCCCGTCAAACCCCGCCTTCACAAAAATGTCGTGCAGCTTCACCAGATAGCTGTTGATGTTCTGGTACTCGTTCTCAAACTGCGTCAGCACGATCGGCCCGCCGTGGTTGATCTGCAGATCCGCCACTTCCTTCCCCAGCCGGTTCACGAACTTCTCGCAGTACCCCAGGAACTTCGGATCGTCCGCGCGGATCTTCATGTCGTGGTACTTCAGCAGCCACGACGGCAGCCCGCCGAACTCAATCTCCGCACACACGTACGGCCCCACCCGCAACTCCACCCACATCCCCTCCTTCTCACACAACTTCACGAACCGCCGAATGTCCGTGATCCCCTCAAACACAAATTCCCCCTCCTTCGGCTCCATCTGGTTCCAGAACAGGTACACGCTGATCGTGTTGAGCCCCATCGCCTTGGCTTTCTTGATCCGATCCTCCCAGAACTCCGGCTGAATCCGGCCCGGGTGCATCTCCCCCGCAATCAACCGAATCGGCCGCCCATCAATCTGGAACTGCCGGTTCTTCAACTCCAGCTTGTGCGGCTTGCCATCGGCCACCGGTTCCGCCGCACGCACCACCCCCATCGCCCCGACCGCCGCCACCACCGCCCCAAGCACCGTCCGCCGCAGCATCACGCTCACCATTCCGCCACCTGCCATTCCGTTCAAAAGGACCTTCGAACTTCGCACTTCGAACTTCGCCCCCTCACTCCATGCTGATCACTGTCCCGATCGTCTCCCCCGCCACCGCCCGCGCGATATTTCCCGACTTCTTCAGGTTGAACACCATGATCGGAATCTTCCGCTCCATCGCCAGGCTGATCGCCGTCATGTCCATCACCCGCAGGTTGTCCGTGATCACCTGCTTGTAAGTCAGCCGCTCGAACATCTTCGCCGACGGATTCTTCTTCGGATCAGAATCGTAGACCCCATCCACCTTCGTCGCCTTCATCAGGATGTCGACGCCCAGCTCCGTCGCCCGCAGCGCCGCGCAGGTGTCGGTCGTGAAGAAGGGATTGCCCGTCCCCGCCGCCAGCACCACCACCCGTCCCTTTTCCAGGTGCCGCAGCACCCGCCGCCGGATGAACGGCTCACAGACCTGGCTGACGGTCAGCGCCGAGGCCACGCGCGTCGGCTGCCCCATTGTCTCGAGCATGTCCTGCAGCGCGATCGCGTTCATCACCGTCGCCAGCATTCCCATGTAATCCGCCGTCGCCCGCTGGATATGCCCCGCGTTCGCCAGCGTGCTGCCGCGCACAAAATTGCCGCCGCCCACCACCACCGCCACCTGCACCCCCGACCGCGCCACCTGCACGATCTGTTCGCAGATGGTCGTCAGCTCCGCCGCCTCC
>JBEHXY010000009.1:0-26377 GCA_048498455.1 Planctomycetota bacterium
TGTGTGCGGACGTGACGGCGGCGTGCCTGGGGGTAGCGGCGTTTGGGGGAGGGACGTGGGGTTACTGGCGACGCGCGGAGCCGTGACAACGAAGGCGAGGTTGCGATGAGATGGCAGCGGCTTGGGGTGGTGGTGTTGGCTGGGGCCTTGAGCGCGTGCGGACGTGAGGAGGTCCAGGAGATGGAGGTGGATGCGGGGGGGCATCGGCTGCACCTGCGGGTGGTGGGAAAGTCAGGGCCGGTGGTGGTGCTGGAGTCCGGGTTGCCGGGGGGCATCAAGGGATGGCAGCAGGTGCAGGAGCAGGCAGGGCGGTTTTCGCGGGTGGTGGCGTATGAGCGGGCGGGGAGCGGGAAATCGGAGATGGGGCCGTTGCCGCGGGATGGGGATGCGATTGCGGCGGATTTGCACGAGGCATTGCACAGCGGGGGGTTATCGCCGCCGTATGTGCTTGTGGGACATTCGATGGGCGGCCCCTATGTGCGGGTGTTCGCGGGGATGTATCCGGGGGAGGTCGGCGGGATGGTGCTGGTGGACCCGACGCGGGCGGAGTCGTACGAGTCGATGGAGGAATTGAAGGGGTGGTTTGCGGCGCATTGTCCCGAGGAGTGGGCGCGAGTGGAGGCGCAGTGCGCGAAAGCGCCGGCGGAGCTTGAGTCGCTGAACTGGATGTTGGCATCGTCTGCGAAGGAGATGGAAATGTATGTGGCGACCCTTCCCCAAACGCGGGCGGAACGGATGCGGCGGGCGTGGTGGGCAAAGGTAGAGGATGCGCCGGCGATATCGCCGCCGGCGAATGCGTCTGCGGGAGCGCGGGGGGAGTTCGCAGCGGTAACAGTGTCGTTTCGGGAAGCGATGGCGGCGCGACCGCTGCCGACGGTGCCGATCGTGCTGTTGTCGGCGCAGCCGGATGAAGGGGTGGCACAATTGGCAGAGGACCTGGATCCGGCGATGCGCGAGCTTCGGCGGGATGGACAGCGCCGGAAGCTGGCGGAGCATCGGCAATGGGTAGAGGGGACGCCGGGGGCGAAGCTGGTGATCGCGAAGGGAAGTTCGCACGATATTCCGTCGGACGATCCGGAGATTGTGGTGGAGGCGGTGCGGGGGATGGTGGGCGCGATGGGGCGGTAATGGCGCAAAGAAAAAGGGGCGGGCATCTTGCGATGTCCGCCCCTTGTTGGGGTTGATGGGAGGTGGGGTGGGTTTAAGCTTCGGCGCCTGCGACCTGGTTGCCTTGAGAGTTGGCGGCCGATTCGTGGGCTGCCCCGTTGCCGGCGCCAATCGGGGCGACGACGGTGGGGACGGCTGCGGGTTCGGCGGGCGGGACCGGAATCTCGCTCTCGGGTTCCTCGACGGGTTCGCCGTTGTGGGCGACGGTCATGTCGAGGTAGGGCTTGAAGGCGGTGCCCGCGGGGATCAGGTGGCCAAGGATGACGTTTTCCTTGAGGCCCTGCAGGGTGTCTTCCTTGCCGGCGATGGAGGCTTCGGTGAGGACCTTGGTGGTCTCCTGGAAGCTGGCGGCCGAGACGAAGGATTCGGACTGCAGCGAGGCCTTGGTGATGCCCAGGAGGAGGGTCTTGGCGGTGGCCATCTTGGGGCGTTTGCCCTTGGCGGGGCTGCCACCCTTTTCCTCGACCTTGGCGTTGATTTCCTTGAGCTCGTCGCGGGAGACGATCTGGCCGATGGAGAGGCCGGAGTCGCCGGGCTCGTCGACCTTGAGCATGCGGGCGAGCTGTTCGTTGCCGGCGCGGAAGCGGAACTTGTCGACGACTTCACCGGGGAGGAACTTGGTGTCGCCGGCGTTTTCGACCTTCACCTTGCGAAGCATCTGGGCAATGATGATCTCGATGTGCTTGTCGGAGATCTTCTGGTTCTGGGTGCGGTAGACGTTCTGCACTTCGGTGAGCAGGTAGGTCTGGAGCGCGTCTTCACCCTTGATTCGCAGGATGTCGTGGGGAACCATCGGGCCTTCGATGAGCGGATCACCCGCGTCCACCGAGTCGCCGGTGTGCACCTTGAGGGTCGAGGCCTGGGGAACGTGGTGTTCCTTTTCGATGCCGCCTTCGCCGCGGACGATGATGGTCTGCTTGCCACGGCGTTTGTCGCCCTGGATTTCGACCACACCGGAGATTTCCGCCATGACGGCGGGATCCTTGGGCTTCCGCGCTTCGAAGATTTCGGTGACGCGGGGCAGACCGGAGGTGATGTCCGCGGTGCCCTTGGATTCCTTGGGCTGGCGGGCAAGCAACTGGCCGGGGACCACGAGCTGTCCGGCATCGACGTCGATACGGGCCTTGGCGGGCAGGAAGTGGAAGTCGAGAATCTTGCCGTCGGCAGGATCGACGATCTTGATCTGCGGGTGACGCTCGCCCTTGTGTTCGACCACGACGAAGCGCTTGGGACCACCCTTGCCTTCAGATTCGGCGCGGACGGTTTCGCCTTCCTCGATGTCCTGGAATTCGACCTTGCCGGCCTTTTCCGCAAGGATCGGCACGCGGTGGGGATCCCAGGTGGCGAGCTGCTGGTTGGCCTTGACGGGATCGCCTTCCTTCACGAGCAGGGTGGCACCGTAGGGAACGGCCTGGCGTTCGAGTTCGCGGCCCTTGGCGTCGGTGACGGCGAGGTTGCCGTTACGCTTCAGGACGACGAGGTGCTTGTTGCCTTCGGAGTCGGCGATTTCGACGGCGTTGAGGTCGCGGTAGGAGGCAATGCCGCCGGAGGTGGCCCGGATTTCGTTCTTGGAGATGTCCCGGGTCGCCGAGCCGCCGGTGTGGAAGGTACGCATGGTGAGCTGGGTGCCGGGTTCGCCGATGGACTGGGCGGCGATGATGCCGGTGGCCAGGCCTTCCTCGACGAGCTTGCCGGTGGAGAGATCGATGCCGTAGCAGCGGGTGCACACGCCGACGGGCGCTTCGCAGGTGAGTGCGGAACGGACGCGGACGGTTTCGATGTTGAGGGCTTCGATCTTGTTGGCGATCTGCTCGGTGATGATCTGGCCTTCACGGACGATGACTTCGTCGGTGATGGGGTTGATGATGGTGTCGGAGGAGCAGCGGCCGATGATCGCTTCGCGGAGCGGGACATCGATCTGTTCGCCCTTGTAGATGGCGGTTTTGCGAATGCCGTTCTGGGTGCCGCAATCGTGCCGGCTGACGATGACGTTCTGGGCCACGTCGGCAAGCTTGCGGGTGAGGTACCCGGAGTCGGCGGTCTTGAGGGCGGTGTCGGCCAGGCCCTTACGGGCGCCGTGGGTCGAGGTGAAATACTCGAGCACGGAAAGACCTTCGCGGAAGTTGGTCTTGATGGGGGTTTCCATGATCTCGCCGGAGGGGCGGGACATAAGACCACGCATACCGGAGAGCTGCCGAAAGTTGTCGACCGAGCCGCGGGCCTTGGAGTCGGCCATGAGGGCGACGGGATTGAGGTAGGGCTTGCCCTTGGGGTCGTTGGGGAGCAGGGGCGCGCCGCCGGCGTCACGGGTGTCGAACTTGAGTTCGTCCATCATCTGCTTGGTGACTTCTTCACGGGCGTGGGCCCAGATGTCGAGCAGTGCGTTGTAACGTTCACGTTCGGTGATGGCGCCGATGGCCATGTTCTTTTCGACGCGGTCGGCCTTCTTCTGGTTGGCGTCGATGATTTCCTGCTTCTTGACGGGGATGCGCAGGTCGGTGATGGCGAAGGAGAGGCCGGCCAGCGTGGAGTTCTTGAAGCCGAGTTCCTTCATGTTGTCCAGCAGGTCGATGGTGGCCGGACGGCCGAGGAACTTGTAGCAGTCGGCGATGACGCGGGAGCCGCCCTTGGCGGAGACGCCGATGTTGTAGAAGGGCATTCCCTGGGGAATGATGTCGTTGAAGATGAGCCGGCCGACGGTGGTGGTGACGATCTTGTTGGCGGGCACGGGCTCTTCGGCCTTGGCCTCGTTCTGCACGACATGGTCGCGTTCGACGCGCACCTTGATGAGGGTGTGCATGCCGATCTGCTTGCGGTGATAGGCGAGCAGGGCTTCGTGGATGTCGTGGAAGGCGAGTTCCTTGCCGGCCTCGCGCTCACCGGCTTCGCCGCGGTGGGCGACGGTGAGGTAGTAGATACCGAGCACGATGTCCTGCGACGGCCCGATGATGGGGCTGCCGGAGGCCGGCGAGAAGATGTTGTGCGTCGAGAGCATCAGGATGTGGGCTTCGGCCTGCGCTTCCACGGACAGCGGCAGGTGGACGGCCATCTGGTCGCCGTCGAAGTCGGCGTTAAAGCCCTTACACACCAGCGGGTGAATCTTGATGGCGTTGCCTTCGATGAGCACGGGCTCGAAAGCCTGGATGCCCATGCGGTGCAGCGTCGGTGCGCGGTTGAGGAGCACCGGGTGGCCCTTGATGACTTCTTCAAGGATGTCCCAGATTTCCTGGTCGCGGCGTTCGATCATTTTCTTGGCGGACTTGATGGTGTCGGCCAGGCCGTGCTCTTTGAGCTTGCGGATGATGAACGGCTGGTAGAGTTCGAGGGCGATCTTCTTGGGAAGGCCGCACTGGTGGATCTTCAGCTCGGGGCCGACGACGATGACCGAACGGGCGGAGTAGTCGACGCGTTTGCCGAGGAGGTTTTCACGGAAGCGGCCCTGCTTGCCCTTGATCATGTCGGTGAGCGACTTGAGGGGGCGGTTGGAGGAGCCGAGGACGGGGCGGCGGCAACGGCCGTTGTCGAAGAGGGCGTCGACGGCCTGCTGCAGCATGCGCTTTTCGTTGCGGATGATGACTTCGGGCGCGTTCAAGTCGACGAGCTTCTTGAGACGGTTGTTGCGGTTGATGATGCGGCGGTAAAGGTCGTTCAAGTCGGAGGTGGCGAAGTTGCCGGACTCCAGGAGAACGAGCGGGCGGAGATCGGGCGGGATCACGGGGATCACGTCGTAGATCATCCACTCGGCCTTGTTTTCCGAGTTGCGGATGGCTTCGATGATCTTGAGCCGCTTGGTGAGATCCTTGATCTTCTGCTTGGAGTTGGTTTTGGTGATGCCTTCGCGGATGTTGTTGGATTCGAGGGCGAGGTCCATGGCCTGGAGGAGGGTGCGGACGGCTTCCGCGCCCATGTCGGCCTTGAAGCCATCGCCGAACTTTTCACGGGCATCGCGGTACTCTTCTTCCGTCAAGAGCTGTTTGCGCTTGAGGGTGGAGGTGCCGGAATCGACGACCATGTAGTCTTGATAGTAAACGACCTTTTCGAGGTCGCTGGTCTTCATGTCCAGCAGGTTGCCGAGGCGGGAGGGCATGGCCTTGAAGAACCAGATGTGGACGATGGGGGCGGCGAGGTTGATGTGGCCCATGCGTTTCCGGCGGACGCGCGAGTGGGTCACCTTGACGCCGCAGCGGTCGCAGATGATGCCCTTGTACTTGGTGCCCTTGTACTTGCCGCAGGCGCATTCCCAGTCGCGTTCCGGGCCGAAGATGCGTTCGCAGAAGAGGCCGTCACGTTCGGGGCGGTAGGTGCGGTAGTTGATGGTTTCGGGCTTTTTGACTTCGCCGAAGGACCACGAACGGATGTCGTTCGGGCTGGCGAGGGCGATTTTGACAGCGCCGTAGTCATTGATGCGGTCGTAGATCGTTTCAGCCATGGGTATATCGCCTTTCAAATCAGGCTAAGCGGGTTTTGAGGCCGCCGGTATCGCTAGGTGACGCGCGCTTCACGGTAAGTAATGAGCCGCTAGGCGACGGATTTCTTATGCAGTTGTTCAAGGGCCACAATCTGGCTCTTGCGGATGTAAATGACCCTTTCGGTCCGGGGCACCACGTAGATGATTTCGGTGGGAGCGATGACCATCATTTCCGGGTCATCGATGCGGTATTTGTCTCCACCGGCGGTGACGATCTTGAAGGGGGCAAAGGGTTCTTTTCGTTTGAGTTCCCAGATGCTCGATTCAAAGCCGCCGCCTTTCTTGCCATCTTTCATGGTTCCGTTCCTTAAATCGCGTTCTTCTTTTCGAGCGTGATGTTCAGGCCGAGGCCGCGGATTTCGTTGCACAGCACGTCGAAGGACACCGGGGTGCCGGCTTCGAGGGTGTTGGTGCCCTTGACCATGGACTCGTAGATCTTGGTGCGGCCTTCGACGTCGTCGGACTTCACCGTCAGGAGTTCCTGGAGGATGTAGGCGGCGCCGTAGGCTTCGAGGCCCCACACTTCCATCTCACCGAACCGCTGGCCACCGGTGCGGGCCTTGCCGCCCAGGGGCTGCTGCGTGATCAGCGAGTAGGGACCGGTCGAACGGGCGTGAATCTTGTCGTCGACCAGGTGGTGGAGCTTCAGCATGTAGATGTAGCCGACGGTGGTGCGCTGTTCGAAGGGCTCGCCGGTGCGGCCGTCGAAGAGCTGCACCTTAAACGAGGGCGGCATCTCGACGAAGATTTCTTCCGCGGGGGGCGCGATCTTCTTCTCGTCGAGCTCCTTCTTGCGGGCCCGGACGTGCTTGTTGGCTTCCTCGACGGCGGCGGAGATTTCGGCTTCTTCCGCACCATCGAAGACCGGCGTGACGGCCTGGAAGCCCAGGATCGCCGCGGCCCAGCCAAGGTGCGTCTCGAGAATCTGGCCTACGTTCATACGGGAAGGCACGCCCAGCGGGTTGAGCAGGATGTCGATCGGCGTTCCATCGTCAAGGAAGGGCATGTCCTCTTCCGGAACGATGCGGGCGATGACACCCTTGTTGCCGTGACGGCCTGCCATCTTGTCGCCGACCGAGAGCTGACGCTTGGTGGCGAGGTAGACCTTCACCATTTCGAGCACGCCGGAAGGCAGCTCGTCGCCGCGCTTCATGTGCTCGAGCTTGCGTTCCTTCTCTTCGAAGATCGCTTTGATGCGGGCATCGTAGCGGCGGAAGATGTTCTCGGCCTGCTTGCGCGATTCCTCAGAACCCTTCACCCAGGTGAGCTGGAAGTTCTGAATCTGTTCGAGAATGACTTCGTCGAGGTCGGACTTGCCGACCTTCTGGCGGGTCGAGGGGTCGACCATCGTCTGGCCGGTGACTTCGTTGAGTTCGTCGGCGAGCTGCTTGAAGAGCACGACGGCGCGGTGGTTCATTTCCTCGCCGTATTTCTTCATGTCCTTCTGGAGCTGCTTTTTCTGCTCGTCGTTCATGTGCATGCGGCGGCTGAAGCGCTGGGCGCCGATGACGACGCCTTCCGTGCCGGCCGGCACTTCGAGCGAATCGTTCTTCACGTCTTCGCCGGCGCGACCGAAGATCGCGTGCAGCAGTTTTTCTTCCGGCGAGAGCTCGGTCTTGGACTTCGGGGCGACCTTGCCGACAAGGATGTCGCCGGGGCCGACGCGGGTGCCGATGCGGACAATGCCGACGTCATCGAGGTTCTTCAGGGCCTTCTCGGAGACGTTGGGGATGTCGCGGGTGAACTCTTCGCGGCCCAGCTTGGTTTCGCGGATTTCGATGTCGAACTCTTCGATGTGGATCGAGGTGAAGGTGTCCTGCTTGACCAGCTTTTCGCTGATGACGATGGCGTCTTCGAAGTTGTAGCCGTCATAGGTCATGAACGCGACGAGCACGTTCTTGCCCAGGGCGAGCTCGCCGTTACGGCAGGCGGGGCCGTCGGCGATGATCTGGCCCTTCTTGACGCGCTGGCCAAGAGTGATCAGCGGCTTCTGCGTGAGGCAGGTCTTGTCGTTGAGGCCCGCGTTCTTGCGAAGGACGTATTCGTCGGAGTTGTCGATCACGATGCGGGAGGCATCGCAGAAGGTGACCACGCCGGAGCGTTCCGCCTTGGTGACCATGCCGGAGTTGCCCGGGACGTGCTTTTCCATGCCGGTGGCGACCACGGGGGGATCGGTCACGAGCAGCGGCACCGCCTGGCGTTGCATGTTCGAACCCATCAATGCGCGGTTGGCGTCATCGTGTTCGAGGAAGGGGATGAGCGCGGCGGAGATGGCGACGGTCTGCTTGGGCGAGATGTCGACGTACTGCACGTCGCCGCCCCTGATCTGGTTGAGTTCGCCATTGACGCGGGCGAGGACCATTTCCTGGCGGACCTTGCCGGACTCGATGTGCACCACTTCCGGCGGGGCGACGACGGACTTCATTTCCTCGTCGGCACGCAGGTACTTGGTGGTGGCGTTGACCTTGTTGTTCTCAACCACGCGGTAGGGCGTGATGAGGAAGCCGTATTCGTCGATGCCCGCATAGATGGACAGCGAGGCGATCAGACCGATGTTGGTGCCTTCAGGCGTTTCGATCGGGCAGATGCGGCCGTAGTGGGAGATGTGCACGTCACGCACTTCGAAGCCGGCACGCTTGCGGTTCAGACCGCCAGGTCCGAGGGCCGAGAGGCGGCGTTCGTGGGTGAGCTGCGAGAGCGGGTTGGTCTGGTCGACGACCTGCGACAGTTCGCTGCGGCCGAAGAAGAACTCGATCGAGCTGCTGATCGACTTGCTGTTCACCAGCTCGACGATCTTGGTCAGTTCGTTGGGGTCCTTCAGCGACATGCGCTCCTGCACGGTGCGGCGCAGCTTCAGGAAACCCTTGCGGAGTTCTTCGGAAGCGAGCTCGTCGATCGTGCGGAGGCGGCGGTTGCCGAGGTGGTCGATGTCGTCGATGTAACCCTTGCCGGCGCGAAGGTCCATGATGTACTTCAGCGAGCCGAGGATGTCTTCGGCGCGAAGGGTCATCACATCTTCCGGAACGTTCTGTTCGAACTTGCGGTTGATGCGGAAGCGGCCGACCTTGCCAAGGCGGTAGCGGTTGGCGTCGAAGAATTTCTCGGCGAAGAGGGCCTTGGCCTTTTCGAAGTGCGGGGGATTGCCCGGACGGAGGCGGCCGTAAATCTTCAGGAGGGCCTGCTCGTAGTTGAGCGTGCCATCTTCCTGGATGGTGTTGAGGATGACCGGGTCGTTGACCCGTTCGATGATCTCGACCTTCTTGATCGACGACGACTGGATCTTGGCGACCGAGTCGCCGAGCATGGCGCCGGACTTGACGATTTCCTCGCCGGTGTCGGTGTCGACGATCGAGCCGACGGCGTAGAACTCACCCTTGAGCTGGCCGACGGGGACGGTCTTGGTTTCGTAGAAGGCCCGAAGCAGGGCTTCGTTGGTCGAGTACTTCTCGTCCATGGCGCGGAGGAAGGTGGTGGCGGGGATCTTGGCGGACTGGTCGATGCGGACCGCCATGACGTCCTTCTTGGTGACGTTCATCTCGATCCAGCTTCCGCGTTCCGGAATGACGCGGCAGGCGTGGAGGGGGCGGTCGCCTTCCTGGGAGTCGATCACGAAGTCGACGCCGGGGGAGCGGTGGAGCTGGGAGACGATGACGCGTTCGGCACCGTTGATGATGAACTCGCCGCCGCCGGTCATGATCGGGATTTCGCCGAGGTAGATGGCTTCGTCGAGGATGTCGGGCTTGTCTTTGCGGGACAGGCGGACGCGAACGCGGAAGGGCATGCCGAAGGTGAGGCGCAGGGCGCGGCACTCATCCTGGGTATAGCGGGGCTTGCCCAGATCGTAAGAAAGATACTCAAGCTTCATGTTCCCGTCATACGACTCAATGGGGAACACTTCGCGGAGGAGGGCTTCGAGGCCTTCATTTTTCCGCTTGTCGGCCGGAGCGTCGGCCTGGAGGAAACGCTTGAACGCTGCCGTCTGAACGTCAATGAGGTTCGGAATCGGCAGGGCATCGCCGCGCTTGGAATAATCACGCACCTGCGCTACACGCATATTGACACCTCAGCCAAAGGGGTTCGCGGGGGGTTCGCGGAAATATCATCGCCGCCGCTGTCGAAATCGGCGGTTAAGTTGTGTGTAAGGTCGATGGGGGAACGGAGAAAGGGGGGGGAGGGAGACTAATAAGATCGCGCTGGGCAAAACTTTTCATAGTCCCGCAATATAGCGGGGCTGTCCACGCAAAGCAAGTGCCGCACATGCAAAAACGGGAGATCGACCGGTCTGCCGGCCGATGGTTCGTAGTTTGGTCTCTGCCTTCCCTTCCAGTTCCGCTACCGACGACGCATCCACTCGGAAGGGGATTATAGCAGCGCCGATAACGGCGACCAGTGGCGGCGCGGGAATCCAGGCAATTTGTGTTTGCGGGAGCGGCCGTCAATTCGATTGAGCATGCTGGAAACCACGGTTTTCCGCAGGGTGCTAAGCCGCTCCGCCAACGCCTGAGCAGCTCATTTTTGAGAACACAACTCACTTGAAAATAACATGTTACGAATCCGTAGCGCGCTAATAGTTGCGCCAGCATGCAATAATTCGGGGCCTCCCCCGTTAAGCTTAGACTGTGAAACCATTAGACCAGCTAACTATTGGCGAAAGCGCCGTGGCGCACCCCGCGCATGCGGATTCCGGGGCCCCGGCGGGCACCGGGCTCCATGGCCACAATCTGGCCGCGGATGCGGCGGATGCCCATCTTGCAGCCGCCCACCCGGCGGGGCACGGGATTTCCGAGCCAGCGGAACAGCCCGCCATCGGCGACAGCCATGCCTGCGCCGACCTGTGTGCCGGCCTTTTATTGGACACAGTCCCCCTGGTGATGCGGACGCTTCACGAAGTGATTCATGAAATTTCCGACCCGGAACTGACCGTCGGGCAATTTCGGACGCTCATGTTCGTCCATAAACATGAAGGGGCGAACCTTTCGGCGGCCGCGGAGCACCTGGGACTTCGGCTGGCTTCCACCTCCAAGCTGGTGGATCACCTGGTGAGACGGCGGCTGCTGGGACGGGCCCATGACCCGGCCGATCGGCGGCGCATGGTGCTCCGGCTGACCGCCCGCGGGGACGCGCTGCTGCAGGAAGCCAACGAACTGGCGCGGCGGCGACTGGCGGGCGTGCTGAACAAGTTGGAAGGCGGGGAATTGGCGACTTTGCGGGCGGGGCTGGGCATGTTGCAGGCGTCATTTCTTCCCGCGGGCGAATGGCCCCGGGGGGCGATGGCAACAAACGGTCTGTTGATGAACCGAGCGAGGCAGATATGAAGTTCCTGATCACCCTTCTGATTGTCATTGTGCTAGCGGGCGCGGGAACGGCATGGTGGTACAGCCATTCCCAGACCGCCAATGCGGATCCCCTTTCGCAGCTGGCGACCGAGAAGGTCGAGAAGCGCGATTTGCGCCTGAGCATCCCCGCCAATGGCGTGGTGGCCAGTAACAAGGATGTCGACATCAAGGTGCGGGCCAGCGGCGAGATCATCAAGCTGCCGGTGGACATCAGCCAGGAAGTCCAGGCCGACCAGATTGTGATGGAACTGGACACCAAGGACCAGAAGCCGGCGCTCGACCAGGCGCAGGCCCAGGTCAATTCGGACACGGCCCGCGTGGAGAGCGCGAAGCTGAATGCGAAGCTCGCCGAGATGACCCTCAAGACCAACGAGATTCGGGCCAATGCGAATCTCGCCTCGGCCAAGGCCCGGGCGGCGGACATGAAGAGCAAGGCGGAACGCACGCAGCAGCTTTTTGAGAAGCAGCTTGCCAGCAAGGAAGACCTGGAGACGGCACAGACGTCGGCCGCGCAGGCGGACGCGGAAGTGATGACCGCCCAGGCGTCTATTGCCGAACTTGACCAGCAGAAGGTGACCGTCGCGGTGCGCACCCAGGACATCGCCACCGCCGAAGCCACCCTGCAGCAGGACATGGCCCGCCTGAAGCTGCAGCAGCAGGCGATGGACTACTGCATCGTGAAATCCCCGATTTCCGGCACGGTTTCCGACCTCAAGGTGCAGATCGGCAACATCGTGCAGTCTTCGACCTCGAACGTGTCCGGCGGCACCGCGGTGATGACCATCTCCGATCTCAGCCAGGTGTTTGTGCTGGCCAGCGTTGACGAAAGCGACGTCGGCTCGGTGCGTCTCCACGAACCGGTGCGGGTCTCGAGCGATTCCTTCCCCGGCGTGGATTTCACCGGCGAAATCGTCCGCATCGCCACCAAGGGCGTCAACACCAGCAACGTCGTGACCTTTGAAGTGAAAATCGAAGTGACCAGTCCGAACAAGCGGCTGCTGCGGCCGGTGATGACCACGCAGGTGGAAATCGTCGCCAACGAACGGCTCGACGCCCTGACGATCCCGATGCAGGCATTCACCCGCAAGAAGGTCGAACAGGCCAACCAGGATTCGGGTTCCGATTCCTCCGCGACCGCACCGGCGGCCACCCAGTCGGCCGACAGCGACAGTTCCAACGGCGGCGGTGGTGGTGCAGGCGGCGGGCGGCGCGGCGGACGGGGCGGCGCCGGGCGGCCGCAGGTCGGCACGGTCACGGTGGTCAAGGCCGACGGCTCGCAGGAAACCCGCGATGTCACCGTCGGGATGAACGACCGGGCCTTTTATGAAGTGCTTTCCGGCCTCACCGAAGGCGAAACCGTGCTGATCAACAAGAGCACCGATTCCAAGTGGCGCAACGACCAGGGCGGGCAGGGTGGTCGCGGCGGTCGCCAGGGCGGCGCCGGGCAGATGATGCGTGGTCTGGGCGGCCGGTAAAGGAGCACTGATGAAAGCGGTAGAAAACGGCGCGCTCCTCCGGGCCACCGACCTCGTGAAAACCTATGTGCTGGGCGACAACATCGTGAACGCCCTCAATGGCGTCAGCATCGCGATCCATGCCGGCGAGATGGTCGCCATCCGCGGGCCTTCGGGTTCGGGCAAGAGCACGCTGATGAACATCCTGGGCTGCCTGGATCGGCCGACCTCGGGCACCTATGTTCTGGCCGGCGACGATGTCAGCCGGATGGGCGACAACGCCCTCGCGGAGGCCCGCAATCGCAAGATCGGCTTCGTGTTCCAGACGTTCAACCTGCTCCCGCGCATGAACGCGCTGGAAAACGTAGAGCTTCCGCTGCTCTATGGCGGGGCGAACAACGCCAAGAAGAAAAGCCTCGACGCCCTGGAGCGCGTGGGCCTGGGCGAGCGCAGCCATCACCTGCCCAACCAGCTCTCGGGCGGTCAGCGGCAGCGCGTGGCGATCGCCCGGGCGATCGTCACCGATCCGGCGATCATTCTCGCCGACGAACCCACCGGGGCCCTCGACACCAAGACCGGTGAAGAAATCCTGACCCTGTTTAAGAAGCTCAACGGGGAAGGCCGCACCATCATCATCGTGACCCACGACCTGAAGGTGGCGGAGCACTGCCAGCGCGAGATTTACATTCGCGACGGCAAGGTCATCCCCAGCGAAGTGCGACCGCTGGCTACCGCGGCAGCGGAAGGAGTCTAAAAGCCATGCTTATCTGGACGACGATCAAGAGCGCCCTGAAGAGTCTCTGGGCGAACAAGCTGCGGTCGGTGCTGGCGATGCTGGGCATCATCATCGGGGTGGGGGCGGTCATCGCCATGATCGCCATGGGCGCGGGCGCCCAGAAGCAGGTGGTTTCGCAGATCGAGGCCATGGGCACGAACCTGCTGATGGTCCAGCCGCAGTACAAGCGTGACGCGGGCGTCACCTCCGGCACGATGCAGAAGCTGACCCTCGACGACGCGCTGGCCATCGCCCAGTTGCCCGGCGTGAAGGCCGTCGCCCCGGTGGTCAACTCCAGCACCCAGGTCAAATACAAGAACCAGAACTCGCCAGTGAGCATCCAGGGCACCTCGCCCAGCTACATGGAAATCCGCAACTTTGAAGTGGACCGCGGCCGCATGTTCACCGAGGCGGAATCGGACGGCCTGGCCCGCGTGGCGGTCATCGGCCCGGTCACGGTGGACAACCTCTTCAAGGGCGAGGAACCGCTGGGCGCCCAGATCAAGATCAAGGGCATCAGCTTCACCGTCGTCGGCGTGACCAAGACCAAGGGCAGCCAGGGCTGGTTCAACCCCGACGACCAGATTTTTGTCCCCTACTCCACCGCCATGAAGATTCTCTTCGGTCTGGATTACGTGCGCGAAATCGACATCCTGGGCGGCGAAGGCGTCGACCTCGCGACGCTCTCGGGCGCACCGCCCTCGCAGAACAACGGCGGCGGCCGCGGCAGCGCCGGACCCATGGTCGGCAACGAGCCCCCGCCCCCGCCGGACTCGGTCACCGCCCTGCTCCGCAAGCGTCACCGCATCCAGGCTGACCAGTCCGATGATTTCCGCATCCAGAACCAGAACGAAATCCTCGCCACCCGCACCGCCTTCATCTGGACCTTCCGCGTCCTGCTGTTTTCGATCGCGTCGATCTCGCTGCTGGTCGGCGGCATCGGGATCATGAACATCATGCTGGTGACGGTGACCGAGCGGACGCGCGAAATCGGCACCCGCAAGGCCATCGGCGCGAAGGGCCGCGACATCCTCCTCCAGTTCCTGGTCGAATCGATGGTGATGTCGGGCCTGGGCGGCGCGCTGGGCGCAGCCGCCGGCATCGGGCTGGCGAAGCTCATCCCGATCATCCCGATCTTTTCGACCTTCACGACGATTGTGGATCCGATGGTGGTGGTGGTGTCGATCGCCTTTGCCGCCGCGGTCGGTATTTTCTTCGGGCTTTATCCCGCGTACCGGGCCAGCAAACTCGACCCCATTGATGCGCTTCGCTACGAATAACAGCCGTGCACGGGGGCGGGGGACATGTGGCAGGAAGAATGAACGAACCCTCGGGAGATTTTGAGTGAATTGGCGACTCGCGGTGTTGGGGATGGCGGTGGGAATGGCCGGCTGCTCGTATCTTGACCTGGGGCCCGAACCCTCCAACCGGGTGGGCGTACGTGCTGGCGGCCCGCAGGCACTGACCGATCCGAATCTCGCCGCGGTCACGCCCACCGCCGGCGGCGTCCACGAATTCACCATGCCCGGCACCGGTGAAGCGCCTTCCACGATGCCCTCGGCCACGCAGCCGACGACCACCCAGCCCGCCAGCGGCGCCGCGGCCACCAATCCCGCGCTCAACCCGGCGCTGGGCGAAGGCGGCGCCACCCTCACCCCCGCCCTGGGCCGCACCGATGTTCCGGCGACGCTCACCGTGCAGGACGCCATCCTCGTGGGCCTGCAGAACAACGTCGCGCTGCGGGTGCAGAAGTACAACGTGCCCATCTCGCGCTCGCGCGAGTTCAACCAGCGCGCCGCCTTTGATCCCACGGTCAGCGGGTCCATCCAGGGCGGCCGCACGGCCTCGGCCCGCGGCAGCGGCGACAATCCCCCGGCCCGCTCCACCGATTCGATCAGCGGCAATATCGGCATCGAGGAATTCCTGCCCACCGGCACGACGATCGGCGCCCAGTATTCCAGCAACAACTCCTTCTATTCCGATGCCGCCTCCAACAGCCGGTTGCAGCTCACCGCCACGCAGGCCCTCCTTCGCGGGGCCGGCCTGGATGTGAACCTCGCCAGCCTGCGGTCGGCGGAAGTGGCCACGAAGATCACGCAGTACGAGCTGCGTTCCTTCGCCGAGCAGCTCGTGGACAGCATCGAGGAAACCTATTGGGATCTCGCGTTCGCCGAGCGCCAGGTGCTGATCGTCCAGACCGCGCTGGATGTGGCCAAGGAGCAGCTCCGGCAGACCAACGAAGGCATCGGCGTGGGCCGCATCAGTCCCAGCGAACGCGCCGCCGCCGACGCCGAAGTCGCCCTGCGCCAGGAAGCCCTGATCAACGCCAAGAGCACCCTGGAGACGACGCGGCTTCGCTTCCTGCGGCTGGTCACTCCCGCGGGCGTGCCCTTCTGGAACCACACGGTCACGGTGCAGACGCCCCCCTTCATCCCCACCGGCGCGATGGATCCCGTCGAGCGCCACGTCGAGGTGGCCATGAAACTGCGCCCCGAACTCAACGAAGCGCGGCTGCAGATTCAGCGCGGCGACCTCAGCGTGGTGCAGACCCGCAACGGCCTGCTCCCCCAGCTGGATTTCTTCATCACCCTCGGAAAAACCGGCTTCGCCAACAGCTTCGGCGAGACCATTCCCTCGCTCAGCGGCGAGGAGTACGACGTTTCCGCGGGCGTCCGCGGCAGCTATGGCCTGGGCAACCGTGCCGCCACGGCCAACTATCGCCAGAGCCTGCTCTCGCGCGACCAGCTGATCGACACCATGCAGAACCTGGTTCAGACCGTGCAGGTGGATGTTCGCACCCAGTACATCGAAGCGGAACGCACCCGCCAGCAGATCGACGCCACCCGCGCCACCCGCGTGGCCCAGGAGGAAAACCTGCGCGTCGAAACGGGCAAGTTCCAGTCCGGCCGCAGCACCTCGCTGCTGGTCGCCCAGGCGCAGCGCGATCTGCTCAACGCCCAGCTTTCCGAAGTGCAGGCGGTGACGCAGCACCTGAAGGCCCTGGTGGCGCTCTACCGGCTGGAAGGCTCGCTGCTGTATCGCCGCGGCCTGGAAGCCCCGGGCGGGGTCACCGTCGAAGGGCCCGGCTGGCTGCACTGAGATTTTTCGCCCGCTCGGTGATCCCTGCTTTCCCCGGCGCACCCGAATGCGGTTTTCACGTTTCGGTCGCCGCCGCCCCTTCGCTAAGATACGCGGCGATGGGACGTGAGCCATTCAACCCGATGAAATCCGCCGCCATGCGCGAAGCCGCTGCCCGGAAGGGCGCGCCCTCCGCCATGCCTCCCGTTGGTGCTGCTCACCCTCCTGATAGCCCGCCGCTTTCCCCGGCCGCCGAACGGGCGCTCATCGAAGCGCTCGCCGCGGGCGAAGACCACGATCCCGGCGTGCCCGCGCTTCCCACCGGCTCCCCCACCCGCCCACTCACCGTTCGGCAGGTCAACGCCCTGGTCAACAGCGTGCTCAGCGCCGCGCTCCCGGCCGCCTTCTTTATCGCCGGCGAGATTTCCAACTTCCGGACCTACGACCGCGGCCACGCCTTTTTCACGCTCAAGGAAGCCGGCGCCGAGCTGCCCTGCGTCCTGTGGAAGGATGCCCTGGCGCGGCTCAAATTCCGGCCCAGGGACGGCATGGCCGTCATCGCCCGCGGCGGCGTGAAGCTGTACGAACCGCAGGGCAAGCTGCAGCTCTACGTTGAAACCCTCATCCCCCAGGGCGCCGGCAGCCTCGAACTTGCCTTCCGGCAGCTCTGCGAGAAACTCCGTGCGGAAGGGCTGTTCGAGCAGGCACGCAAACGTCCGCTGCCCCGGCTGCCGCAGCGCATCGCGGTCATCACCAGCCGCACCGGTGATGTGCTGCACGATGTGCTCACCACCGCCTACCGCCGTTATCCCGGCCTGCACACGATGGTTTACAGCGTGCGGGTGCAGGGCGAAATGGCCGCCCCCGAAATTGTTCGCGCCCTGGAAACCCTTAATCGCCACGCCGACAAGCTCGCCATCGATCTGATCCTGCTGGTCCGCGGCGGTGGCTCGCTGGAAGACCTCTGGGCCTTCAACGAGGAGGCGGTCGCCCGCGCCATCGTCGCCTCCCGCATCCCCATCGCCACGGGCATCGGACACGAGCCAGACACCACCATCGCCGACCTCGTGGGCGATCTTCGTGGACCCACCCCCACCGGCGTCACCGAGCTCACCATCCCGGACGTCCGCGCCCTGCTGACCTCTCTGGATTCCCAGAAGGCCCTGCTGACCCGCGACCTGCGTCGCATGGTGGAATGGTCGCGCTCGCAACTCGGCCGCAGCGCCATGGCTTTTGAAGTGGCCGTCAAGGAATCCATCCGGAACCGGCAGCAGCGCATCGACATGCTCGGCCGGCTGGTGGAGCGAATCGAGCCCCGTCACGCGATTGCGCAGGGCTGGCGCCGCGTCGAGGAAGCCTCGCGCCGCCTGGAAAAAGCCGCCCATCACCGCCTCGCCTGCGAGCTCGAAGCGCTCAACCGCACGATTTATCGCCTTGAGCGCTGCAATCCGGCCGGTCGCATCCAGCGGCAGCGTGATCGGGTGGACGTGCTCTCCGCGCGCCTGCGCGCCGGGCTCTCCCGGCACCTCCAGAGCTCCGGCGAAAAGATCAGCGCGCTCGCCGCGCACCTCCGCATGGTCTCTCCGCAGGCCGTCCTTGATCGGGGCTTCTCCATCACGACCGATGCGCAAGGCGCCCTGGTTCGGAGCCCCGGACAAGTCAAAAAAGGCGACCTCCTCACCACCCGCGTCGCCGAGGGTCAAATCGTTTCGACCGTCGGCAAACCCAAGCAATCAACCCTGTTCTGAGGACCCCCCTACCGGTGGGACAAACGATGGCCAAAGACACGTCAAGAGATCCGGGAAAAGAGGGACAGCGCCACCTGAGCTTCGAGGAATCGGTCGCGCAGCTCGAAACCATCGTGGCCGCCATCGAGTCCGGCCAGATCGGTCTCGAGGAATCCCTCGCCAAGTATGAACAGGGGATGGAGCTCGTCAAAAAATGCCGCGGCATTCTTGATCGCGCCGAAAAACGGATCGAACAGCTCACCAGCCAGGGCGACAGCGTCTGCGCCGAACCGCTCGACGCCGCCAAGCTCCTCGATCCGGGCGGCAACGGCAGCAACCCGACGGTGGTCTCCGGCGTGGTCAGCTGACCGCACGCAGCGACGAGATGTCCCGGAAGGTGTAAACGACCCGCTGGTTTGCCCGGGCCCCATCGAGCAGCCGCGACACCGAAAACAACACCGGCAACCGCCGTCCATCCTTGCGCAGCAGCATCAGCTGAAAGTCCGCCCCCTCGCCGCGCATCGACGCCTCCAGCGCCGCCGCAAACGGCGCGATCTGGTCCTCCGGAAAAAAGGGGAAGGGCCCCTTGGTCCCGATCAGTTCCTGCGCTGAAAAACCGCTCAAGCGCGTGAACGCCGGGTTGGCATCGGTGATCGATTGCCAGTCCGTCTCCACGATCGGCTCCTGCAGCGAATGAATCACCTGGTGAAACCAGCGGCGCTCGGCCTCCGCGGTCGCCGCATATTCCCGCTCCAGCCGCCGCCGCATCGTCACGACGATCAGCGTGACCGTCGGCAGGAGCACGCACGCCATCACGATCCGCACCAGCGTTCCGAGCGATGTGTCGATGTTCACCGGTTGAAACGCCAGCAGCACCGCCGCGGACAGCGAGGTGATCAGCGTGACCATCGCCGCCAGGCCATCCCCCCCCCACGCCACGGCGACGAGAATCAGCACGCATAAAGAGGAGGGCGTGGCGATCTGCACCGGCGTGTACCGGTTGACGAGGAATACCGCGGCTGCCAGGACCGCGATGGACGCCGGCCCCAGAAACCGCAATATCAGACGCATGCGTGCAGGCGAGAGCATGGAACCACCGTCAGCGACGCCTCGGAACATTCCGCAACCCGAAGACGCGTCTGACGGTCCGCGGGTGGACCAGAACCGTAGCGAGGAATGTGCCTGCAGGGCCGTGCGCTTGGTCGCAAAAAGTCTATTTGCGTCAATGACGCCGCCGATTTGCGACAGGCGGGGTCCGACAAATCTCCCCCCTTTCCTGGACTTCCTATTTTGTCACGCCGCTCGAGCGGCCAGACGCATCCCAATTGCCTGCCTCAGGTGGTGAACCACCCGTTCAATCTCCATGTGCGTCAGCCGGTTGTGGAATGGCAACGCGATTGTCCGGTCCGCGACGTATTCTGTCATCGGGAAATCCCCCCGCTTGTACCCGTGATCCTGCACGTAAAACGGCTGCAGATGAATCGGCGGAAAATAATTCGAGCACCCGATGTGATGGTTCTTCAGATACGCCAGGATGGCATCCCGGTCTGTCGCGTCCAGGTCCCCCGTCAACCGCACCACAAACACAAACCACGACATCACGGTTTCATCATCGATCGTCGGCAGAATCAAATGGGGCTCGTCCAGCAGCATCGAAATGTACTCGTGCGCCACGCGCTGCCGCGCTTTGACGATCTCCTCGAGCCGCCGCATCTGCACGATCCCCAAGGCCGCGTTGATGTCCGACAGCCGGTAGTTGTATCCGAGCCGCGCGTGCGACAGCCACGACCCGCCCGGATCACGTCCCTGGTTCCGCAGCGACCGGCACATGTCCGCCAGCTTCCGGTCGTTGGTCACGATCATCCCGCCCTCGCCCGTCGTGATCTGCTTGTTGGGATAAAACCCGAAGACGCCCGCCCGCCCGAACGTTCCCACCTTCCGCCGCTTGTGACTCGATCCCAGCCCCTCGCAGGAATCCTCGATCAGCGGCATTTCGTGTGACGCCGCCAGCATCGCCGTTTCGTGCATCCCGTTGGGATTCCCGAAGGCTTCCACCCCGAGGATCGCCTTGGTCTTCGGGCCGATCGCCTTGGCGGCCTTTTCCACATCCATGTTCAACGTCTTGGGATCGATGTCCACAAATACGGGCGTCGCCCCCACCATCTTGATCACGTTCGACGACGCGATGAACGAAAACGGCGACGTGATGACCTCTTGCCCCGGCCCGATCCCCAGCGCCGCCAGCACGCAGTGCAACCCCGCCGTCCCCGACGACACCGCCACCGCCTCATCCACCCCGAGGTAATCCCTAAACGCGTTCTCGAACTCCGGCACCTTGGGCCCCAGAGACAGATGCCGCGTTCGCAGCACCTCCACCACCGCCTCGATCTCCGCCTCGCTGATGTCCGGGCTCGACAGGGGAATCTGAATCTCGTTCATGGCCGCTCCATACTTCGCAATGTAAAGGATTATCGGCGGGCAGCGGACCGTGACTGGATGATTCTTTTGCCCAGGGCGCCGCCCCCCAACGCCGCCCCCCAACGCCTCCCCCTTTACACGGCCCCCATCGACTGCAAATGCCGCCGCAACCCCTCCCGCAGCCCCGTGGCGGGCAGCGGCAACCCCGCGCGCTCCGCCTTCTCGCGCGAATACACCCGGTGACAGCAAAACGCCCGATGCTCCGGATTCGCCGCCAAATAGGGCTCCACCGGCGCCTCCCCAATGGTCACCTTCACTCCCAGCAGCTCCCCAATTACCTTATAAAACGTCTGCGATTCGACAATCTCCGGCCCCGCCATGAAAAAGAGTTCCTTGCGAACCTTCGCATTCCCGGCACACGCATACGCCGCCGCGCACAGGTCCTCCACGAACATCGGCTGCTGCAGGTATACCCCCCCTGCCAGCAGCTTCAGCGTCTCTCCGCGGCGCATCCGCTCCACGAGCTGCGGATCCCGCCCATGCAGCGGCAAACAACCCAGGAGCGACCCCGGTCCATAGATATGACAGGGCCGCAGCACCGTCACCCCCATCGGGCCCCGATACCCCAGCAGCACCTGCTCCGCGGCCCACTTCCCTGCTCCATACGGCGCCGGATCAAAGCGATCAAAGGTCTCATCAATCCGCCACGGCCGATCGACGGGCGAACACGCGAAATCCGAAGACAAAAACACGAGCTGCTTCGCCACCCCCTCAAACACCTCCAAATCCTGGCGCGCATGGTCCCCCGTGAACCCGATGCAATCAATCACCAGGTCCCAGACGGTGTTCGCTGAAGCAATCGTCGCCGCAAACGCGACCCCATCGTTCCGATCTGCCACCAGCGCCGTGATCCTCTCCCCCGCCGGCACGGCTTTTTTCCCGCGCGAGAGCGTATGCACAGAATCTCCGCGGGCGGCCCCAAAGCGCGCCATCGTCCCCGAAACAAACCCCGATCCGCCAAGCACGAGTATCTTCATCCGCGAAGTCTCCTCCCAACACCCCGCAGCGTCAATTACTTCCGGCACCAGGCTCCGCTGCCATCACTCCTCCATCCGCTCCATCCCCTCCAACACCCACGTCCGTCCATCCTTCGTCCGGTACCGCACCACCCATCTCCAATCAGCATCCGAATTCCGTAGGTCCGCCTTTACTATCCACCAGCCACCTTCGAACACTGGCACGCCCTGCACAACCGTGTACCACCGCTTCATCCCCGCCGGTTTCGCCAAGCCCACCACGTCCCACGTCTTCCCCCCATCTCGCGTCACCTCCATTCCTGCCCCACCCGTCGACGTATCGTAGCCCACCACCCATCCCGTCTTCTGATCCACAAACTCAATCTTCCCGCCAAACGGCAGCGTCCGGCCCGCCGCCCTCTGATCGCCAACGCTCCCTCCGCGACTCACCTCGTTCCAATGCGTTCCTCCATCGCGCGTGGCAAACAACACCCCGTACGACGAATTCATCGCATGCTCGGGTTCCACCAGCATCCACCCCCGGTCCTTGTCCACGAACGAAAGACTCACCCGCATCACCTGGCTAATCCCCTTCACGGCCACCGCCGTCTGCCGCCACGTCGCCCCGCCATTCTCAGTCCGCAAAAACGTCACTGTCGGACTCTCATCCTGCAACAGCGCCACCCGCGCCACGTTGCCATCGAGCGCCACAAAATCCTCCACCAATGCATCCGGGCCCAGCGTGCGGACTTGCTTCCACCCTGCCCCGCGGTCCTCCACATGCCAAACTCCCATCCCCCGCTGTCCCCTGTCTGGTTCGCTCCACCCCCACCCGGTCCGGTCCGCAAACATCCGGACCTTCTGCAGCCCTTGGATCCCATTGACGCCCCCCGCCGATGCGCCCAGGGCCGCCGCCATCACGGCCAACAACCCCAACCGCCGCACCATAAAAGTTCCTCCCTGACCCCCACCTCCCCGCCACTGCTTATCGTCCCGCCCACCCTCCTCGGCCCACAATCCCGCCACCACGTCCACACCCTTCCCGCACACGGCGCATCTTTTACCCCCACGCTTTGCGTTTCTGCCCCCCATTCCGCTATACTCCGGGGCTCTACATTCGCCGAGAAGGCCCGATCGCCTGTCCGCTTTCGGGTACGCCGGCTACATAAGAGAGGCGCATTGCCCCCCTGCCCTCGCGGCAGCACCCGGCCCGCGGCCTCTATAAAGGAGTTTCCATGTCCCGGTACACCGGACCCAAGGTCCGTCTCTCCCGCCGTCTCGGCGTCGCCATCGCCGACCTCCCCAAGCACAACAAAGGCGAGTTCACCCCCCCCGGCATGCACGGCACCCGCCGCAGCCAGCGCCTGTCTGAGTACGGCGTCCGCCTCCGCGAAAAGCAGCGGGTCAAGGCCCACTACTCCGTCCTTGAGAAGCAGTTCCGCCGTTACATGGCCATGGCCAAGAAAGCCAAGGGCAACACGGCCGTCACCCTACAGCAGCTCCTCGAGACCCGCTTGGACAACGTCGTTCGCCGCCTTGGCGTCGTGCGCTCCGTCTGGGCTGCCCGCCAGCTCGTCGCCCACGGCCACGTGAAGGTCAACGGCAAGAAGGTCGACATCGCCTCCGCCCAGGTCGAGCCCGGCTCGGTCGTCACCTTCAAGGACAAGAGCCACAAGCTCCTCCGCGAAAACATGGAATCCCTCGCCGGCCACAACGTCCCTGCCTGGATCGAGTTCAACCCCGCCCAGCTTGAAGCCCGCGTGGTCGCTCCCCCGGTCCCCGAGCAGATCCCCTTCGAAATCAACGCCAACCTCATCATCGAATTCTATCGGTGATCGACCCGCCGACCTGGCGGCACAACTTGTTCAGTTCGCGAAACCCGTGGGTATCCCCCGCGGGTTTCGTCATTTGACGGGCGGCAGCGCTGCGATTACTCCTCACCTCTTCGACCGCAGCGGAGTTGCCCATGCACGGCTTCCAGCTCCTGAGCCTCCTGATCGTGGCCGCCGCGATGCTCAGCTACTTGAACTACCGTTTCCTCCGGCTGCCCCCCACCATCGGCGTGATGGTCCTGGCGGTCGCTCTTTCCGCCTTCCTCACCCTCATCCCCATCGTGTATTCGCCCGCCGCGGGAATCCGCGACTGGGCCGTGGTTGCCCTGGGCAAAAATCACTTTGACGAGCTGCTCCTCCACGGCATGCTGGCCTTCCTCCTCTTCGCCGGCGGGCTGCACATCAACCTCTCCAACCTTGGCTCGCTCGCGGCGCCCGTGGCGCTCCTGGCCCTCGGCGGCACCATCGGCTCCGCCTTCCTCCTGGGCTTCGGCCTGCACGCCGCGGTCTCCCTCACCGGGATCATTGATCTTCCGCTCTCCGCCTGCCTGCTCTTTGGGGCGCTGATCTCCCCCACCGATCCGATCGCCGTCCTGGCCATCATGCGCCAGGTGGGCGCCCCCAAACGCATGGAAATCGTCATCGCCGGCGAATCGCTCTTCAACGACGGCGTCGCGGTCGTGATGTTCCTCACCCTGCTCGAAACCGGCGCCGGCAACCACCCCATGGGCGCTTCCGACATCGGCCTGCTGCTCCTGCGCGAAGCCGGCGGCGGGGCCGCCTTCGGCCTCGCCACGGGCGCCTTCGCCTATTACCTGCTCCGCCGCGTCGACGACTTCGAAGTCGAAATCCTCATCACCCTCGCCCTGGCCATGGGCACCTACGCCGCCGCCGAGGCCCTCTCCCTCTCCGCCC
Organism: Planctomycetota bacterium; assembly: GCA_048498455.1. Classification (GTDB taxonomy): domain Bacteria; phylum Planctomycetota; class Phycisphaerae; order WQYP01; family WQYP01; genus CALCHA01. The sequence continues at coordinate 24,187 of JBEHXY010000009.1, forward strand.
CCATCGCCGAGGTCGTGGCCGCGCTGGTCATTGGCAACCAGGCCCGCGCCCGCGCGATGTCCGAAAAAACCCGCGCCAACCTGGACACCTTCTGGGGCCTTGTCGACAGCATCCTCAACGCCGTCCTCTTCCTGCTCGTGGGCGTCCAGGCGCTCACCGCCACCTTCCGCGGCGATTACTGGATCGCCGGCGCCATCGCCATTGTCCTTGTGCTCCTCGCCCGGCTTGTCAGCGTCGCCGCCGTCGGCATGCTCCTCCGCACCGAACGCCAGGCATTTCTCCCCGCGCTGCTCACCCTCACCTGGGGCGGTCTTCGCGGCGGAATCTCTCTCGCCCTCGCCCTCTCCCTGCCCCAGTCCCCCGCCCGCGCTCCCCTCGTCACCATCACTTATCTCGTGGTGGTCTTCTCAATGGTCGTCCAGGGGCTCACCATCGGGCCTCTCATCCGCCGGCTCTACCGCGACAACCCCCAGGGTGACGCTACCCGTCGCGCTTCACATTGACCTGCACGAGCGGCGTGGGCACGTCATATCGCAACGCCGCATCCTCATCCGCTGCCGTCTCCGCCACCGCCGGCTTGTCCAGGATCGTCCGCACCATCGCGATCTCATCGCACCCATGACGCTTCGGACACTTGATGCACACCGACCACACCTTCGTCGGCAGCGCCGACTTGTCCACCACCACGAACCCCAGCCGCTCAAAGAACGCCTGCTCATAGGTCAGCGTGAACAGCCGCTGCACCTCCAGGCGCCGCGCTTCCTCCACCACCGCCTCGACCAGCTTCCGGCCGATCCCCTTTTTCTGGTGATCCGGGTGCACCGCCAGCGACCGGACCTCCGCCAGGTCCGCCCAAACGATTTCCAGCGCGCAAATCCCCACGACCTGCCCCGCCTCCTCCGCGACGACAAACTCGCGCAGCGATTCATACAGCTCCGCATGCGAGCGAAACAGCATGATGCCCCGCTCGGCAAACGGCGTGATCAACCGATCAATCGACGGCACATCCCGCACGGTCGCCGCACGCACCACCAATGATTTTCCATCCATACGCCTGATCATAGCGGCCCCATCAAAGCCGCAACACGTCCCCCGACCCGCACCCGCGCAATCCCTCGTTATCGGTCGGCTCACCGTGCACCGCGATGCGACTGATAACACCTGCCTGCGCAGGCCAGACACATGACCCGCCGCCCCCATGCTCCTTCAAACGCGAATGTTCTAGGCCGCTCATCGAGTGCCGGTTTTTCCCTGTCGATACAAACCTCGCGGACCTCACAGATGGCACAGGGCACTGTGGTTACCCGCTCGACCTGTTGTTTGGGTGACCCCATGAAACGCCGCGTTCACAACCGCCGCAAGGCGCGTCCCGCCTTCACTCTCGAGCATCTCGAGAACCGCCTCCTTGCCACCGCCATCCAGTTCGACCGCCTCGACCACGGTCGCCCCATCATGGCCTCCACCATTTACGACAGCGCCGTCCGCCGCATCCGCCCCATCGCCCTCCCCACGCCGCGGCAGCCCGAGAGCGACAACATCATTCCCGTCCCCCAGCTCCCCGGCACGACCAAAACCGTCCAGGTCACCCTCGGCGGAACCACCGGCAACAACGCCCTCCCGCTCGGCATCAATATCGGCCAGATGACCGAATACGCGCAGGCCAACACCATCAACAACATGATCACCTCCGGCGGCTCCTTCGAGCTCGGCATCGGCCGCATCCTGGTCCACATCTCCAACGGCGGCGGCTCCTCCACCCGGCAGCTCGTCGTCGACGCCGACTGGGTCTGGGACCAGGTCTCCATGGCTTCCGCCATCGGTCAAAAACTCGTCGGCTCCACCGGCGCCAATATGGGCCGCTCCTGGACCATCACCAACATGCAGGCCCAGACCGACGCCTCCGGCAACCGCACGGGCAAGGCGGTCATCACCGTCGCCTCCGATCTCGCCTCCAGCCCTGCCTATGGCGACAGTTTCTATGTCGAAATCCGTAACTATGCCCGCCTGCCCCTCGCCGACCAGATCTCCGGCTACGGCGACTATTCCGTCGCCCGTGACAACGCGGTCGCCTATCTCGGCAAGGCCTCCGCCCAAATCACCTTCGGCGCCGGCCCCGCCTCCAACAACTACGCCTCCCTCCAGTATTACCTCGGCGCCGACGCCACCGCCGGACGAAACGTCCTCCAGCAGG